>DATMLG010000268.1:0-18136 GCA_035570675.1 Verrucomicrobiia bacterium
CTTCTGCGCCGGCTGCGCGTCGTTTCAGCGAAAGCTCATATATTTTCCGCCGGTTTTTGACCGGGCGACGGCCGATCAGCTTGGCGTTTCCGAAAACCTCCAACGTTGGAACAATGCTGCGGGAATTCCAATTGGCTGGAAGCGAACCGCCGCCGTTGAACCGGCCATTGGCCAGCTTCTCGTGGTACATGGCAATGCCGGTGCCGCAGCCCAGTGCGGCCATTACGCGGATGTCATTCAACAGGTTGCCCCAGTGGACGTCTTCATCGCGGAATATCCCGGTTATGCGGACCGCCCCGGCGCGCCCAGCGAACGCACCCTGGAAGAATCGGCGGACGAGGCGTTTCAGTCTTTGGCGACGAACGCCCCGGTATATCTCGTGGGCGAGTCGCTCGGCACCGGTGTTGCGTGCTGGCTGGCCGGGAAACACCCCGACAAAATCGCGGGCGTGGTCTTGCTCGCGCCATACAACACCCTCACTGACGTCGCCCAGGAGCACATGCCCTTGCTCCCGGTGCATTTGCTGCTCGTGGATCGCTTTCCATCGGAGAAATATCTGCGCAACTATTCCGGCCCGATCTCCGTGCTTGTGGCCGGCAAAGATCAGGTGGTGCCCGAAAGGTTTGGCCGCCGTCTCTATGATGGTTACACCGGGCCAAAACGCCTCTGGGAATTTCCAGAAGGGGATCACGGGACGGTTATGGAACAACCCCCCGAAATCTGGAAACAGATCATTGGTTTCTTGCAGACCAATCCGCAGCCCAAAATGCGAAATTAAGCATCGATCAAAATCCTCGGCGGTCTCAACAATTTTGACTTGTCTTCCGGCTGCGGATTTTCCCATGCTCAGCCATGGACTGGTTTTACGCACTGAACGGACAACAGAACGGGCCCGTCTCTGACAGCACGCTGGACGACTTGGTGCGTTCTGGAACCATCAATCAGGACACGCTCGTCTGGTATAACGGACTCGGCGACTGGCAGCCCTTGCGCACCGCGCGCGGCACGATGCCGCCTCCCGTGCCGCCGGTGCTCGGCGGTGCTCCATCAGGAGCATGTGTGGAATGCGGACGGACGCTGCCACAGAGCGAAATGCTCTTTCTAAATCAATCCTGGGTTTGCGCCGCCTGCAAACCGGTCTTTCTCCAGCGCCTGCGGGAAGGCGCAACCATTGTTGCGCCAGGCGCCATCTGGCGCTACAAAAAGCAACTGGTGACGCGTTCGGAGACTCCCCTGCCCGACCGCTGCGTTTGCTGCAATCAACCGGCCAACGGCTACAAACTCAAACGCCGGCTTACCTGGCATTCACCCGTCTTTTATCTGTTGATCCTCCTGAACCTCCTGATTTACGTAATTGTGGCCCTGTGTGTCCGGAAGAAAGCGCTGTTGTATGTCGGTCTCTGCGAGACCCACCGCAAACAACGCAGTTTGTTCATGGCGATGGGATGGCTGGGATTGCTGGGCGGCATCGTCCTGTTGATCGGCGGCCTTGCCGGGTCGAGCGGGCTTGCCGCCTTGACCGGCATCGTGCTGCTGATTGTTGGCATCGTTGCTTTCCTGGCCAAGGTGCAGGTCGTCGCTGCCGCAAAAATCGACAAGGAGTTCGTCTGGGTCAAGGGCGCGGGCGCGACATATCTTGCGGGATTTCCCGAATGGGATGGTAACTGAGTATCTCCGCGTGGCGGCGCTCGCAATTTTATGTGACTTGGGCGACATTCCGACTAGCAGGAACGTGGCGATACCAACTCAATTAACCCGCATTACGCGCGCGCCCATTTTGACGCGCCGCCGCATCGTTCTCGCGCTCATGGTCGCGGTTCTGGCAGATGGGCTGCAATTCGTGATGGGTCCCCTGGGTTGGGCCTTCGGCGACCAGGCGATTGATGTGATTGCAATGGCGTTGACGATATGGGCGCTGGGATTTCATCTGCTCTTGTTGCCCACCTTTGTCGTTGAGTTGATACCCATCGCCGACATGTTGCCGACCTGGACAGCGTGCGTCATCGCCGTGATCGCTCTGCGAAAGCGGGCCGAACGCGCGCGCGAAAAGGAAACGATTGAACTCCGCAATGTTCCTCCGCTTCCGAAGCAGCGTCAGCGGCCCTGACCGCGGAAAAACCGGCGCTGGTCGAGCTAGCTTGAGGAGGGATGTTTTTCGCGCGGGTGCGCTGGATAAAGTTCACCCAGGCAATCCGGGCACAGTCCGTGCGTGAATTCCGCGTCGGTGTGCGCGGCCAAGTAGGACTCCACCTTCTGCCAGTAGCCTTGATCGTCGCGAATCTTCTTGCAGGAAGCGCAAATCGGCAACAGGCCGCGCAACGTCTTGATCCGCGCCAGCGCATCGGTCAGTTCCTGGATAAGGCGCATCCGTTGTTCGTCCTCCCGCTTCGAGGCCGAAATATCATGTTCGATCGCGGAAACGCCCACAACTTTTCCCGTGCCGTCCTTGATCGGCGAAAGGGTCAGTGCCACGTCAATCGCCGTGCCGTCCTTGCGCACCCTGACGGTCTGGTAACGGGCGATCCACTCGCCACGTTCAATTTGTTCATAGACGTCCAGAAATTCCTCGGGCCCGGCGGAGGGTGTCAGTGTTGAAATGGAACGGCCCCTCACCTCCGCCGCCTTGTAGCCATACATCCGCTCCGCGCCGTAGTTCCAGGAAAGGATTGTGCCGTCGAGGCTCGTGCCGATGATGGCGTCCTCTGACGACTCCACAATTGCGGCGAGATACGCGAGCGCGCTCTGGGCCTGCCGCTGGCTGGTGATGTCACGCGTGAAGGAACGGGAGCGGACGAATTTTCCGTTTTCATGGAGTGCGTTGGACTGGATCGCCACGTCCTTGATCGTGCCGTCCTTGCAGCGCAACCGGGCTTCGTGATGCGTGAGCGTTTCTCCTTCCCGCAACTGTCGTAAAATCTCCGCGGCCACCGCCTTGTCCACGTGGAATTCGGCGATGTTCCGGCCCACATATTCGTCGCGCGCGTAGCCCAGCATCGCCAGCTCGGTTTCGTTCACGCGCAAAATGACGCCGTCCGGCCCCTCCCAATGCAGGCCGACGGGGGCGTTCTCGAAAAAGTCCTCAAGTTCGTTCTGCGTTTGTTTCAGCCCCTCCTCCGACTGCCTCCGCGCCCTCCGGCTTTCCGCGTCGCGCAATTCCCTCTCGATGGACGGGACGAGCCGGGCGCGGCTGCCCTTCATCACATAGTCATTGGCGCCGGCCTTCAACATGTCCACGGCCACGTCCTCGCCGATGGTCCCGGAGAGGATGATAAAGGGGATGTCGGCGTTCTTTTTTCGAAGAATGTTGAGGGCCTCGGCGCTGTTGAATCCGGGCAGGGAATGATCGCAAATCACGACATCCCAGGGCTGCTCCTCGAGCGCGGAACTCATGGCGGTCGCGGAGTCAACCTGCCAGTAGGCGGGCTCATAGCCGGCGTCCTCCAGTTCGCGCATCAGGAGGAGCGTGTCTTTTTCCGAATCTTCAATGACCAACACCCGCAGTTCTTTATTCATTAAAAACCCGCAAGGCAATCCGCCGTTTAGAATTGTCCGTCATCCGTGATGGAACTTGCTGCAAACTAACTTGCTTTGCCCCAAGCGTCAACGACTCTTCGGACTCGCACCCACCGAAAGTAGAAGCTGCATGGGCACGGATGGTGTAGGCTACAGGTCATGCAAGTCAGCGAAACTGTTCAATGCCCGTTCTGCGGCCAAACCTTTGAACTAACCGTGGACACCAGCGTGCCGTCGCAACGGTTCACGACGGATTGCGAAATCTGCTGCCGCCCGTTCGAGGTTTCGGTCGAGTGCGAACCGGGCGAAATTCTGAGCTTGGATGTAAACGGCAATTAGGCGAGAGTGGGCGTTGGAATTTTATGCACCTTGATGCGAAGCTCATAATGTGGATTTACATCGTGCTGCTCTTCGTGGGCGGGTTGATCGGCTTTCTCAAGGCCGGCAGCAAGGCTTCGCTGATCACGTCCTCGTGCTTCGCCGCCATCCTCATCCTGTGCAATGTTGATTTGATATTCAAACGGGAAGTGGCGGACATGCTGTCCACGGGCGTGCTGGTTTTTTTGATGGTTTTTTTTGCGCTCCGGCTGACCAAATCGAAGAAATTCATGCCCAACGGACTGATGGCCGTGTTGACTTTGGTGACACTCGTCCTGTTGCACGTGCACTTTCACTAAGCCAGACCCCGGTCGCGCGCCAAAGGCGCGACGATTTACTGTGCAGACTTCGCTTCCCATCTGGCAGATTCATTCCGACATTGTCGGACTGCTGCGCTTCGGCAACCGGCTGGTCCTCGTGGCACCGACCGGTTCCGGTAAGACCACCCAGGTCCCCCAGATGCTGCTGGATGCCGGGCTGGCCGGTAACAAAAAAATCATCGTCCTCCAGCCACGCCGCGTCGCCGCCCGCACTGTCGCCGCCCGCGTCGCCTGGGAACGCCAGGGTAGACTGGGGGACGAAGTCGGTTATCAAATCCGGTTCGACGACCAGACCAGCCTCGGCACGCGCATCTGTTTCGTGACCGAGGGCATCCTCCTCCGCTGGCTGCAGGACGACCGCACGCTCGCCGATGTCGGCATCATCCTTTTCGACGAATTTCACGAACGCAACCTGCTCAGCGACGTTGCCCTCGCGCTGGTCAAGCAGATTCAGCAATCGCAGCGGCCGGATTTGAAGATGGTCGTCATGTCTGCGACTCTCGATGCCGAGCCGGTCGCAGATTATCTTCAAGGTGAAAAGGCCTGCCCGATTTTGATTTCCGAGGGCCAAAGTTTTCCAGTGGAAGTTCGCTATCTGGGCGGCCACGACGAGCGCCCCATCACGGAACAGGCCGCGGACGCGCTCGAACGTATCGTCAATTCCAATGACCCCGGCGATGTGCTGGTCTTCATGCCCGGCATGGGCGAGATCAACTCGACCATTCACGCCTGCCGCGCCACCGGTGCCTGTGATCATATCGCCTTCATTCCGCTGCACGGCGAACTGCAGCCCGAGGAACAGGACCTCGCCTTCGCGCCGAATCCATTGCGCAAGGTGGTGGTGGCGACCAATGTGGCGGAAACTTCTGTGACGATTGACGGCATCCGGCACGTGGTGGACAGCGGTGTCGCGCGCATTGCGCGCTACGACGCCGAGCGGGGCATCGGCACCCTATTTATCGAGGAAATCAGCCGCGCCTCGGCGGACCAGCGGAAGGGCCGCGCCGGCCGCACCGCGCCCGGCACCTGTCACCGGCTTTGGACCGAGAGCGGCCACCTGAACCGTCCCGAACGCAATACACCTGAAATCCAGCGCAGCGATCTCGCCGAAGTTGTGTTGCTGCTGCATTCGCTGCACATTCGCAAGGCTGCGCAATTCGACTGGCTCGACAAGCCCGATCCGGCCGCGGTGGAACGCGCGGAAGACCTGCTTCGCATTTTGGGTGCTCTGGACCCAGACACGGATGAGCTGACCCCGGTTGGTCGCCAGATGCAGCGGCTGCCCATGCATCCGCGTTATTCGCGCATGTTGATCGAGGCTGCGCGCTTCGGATGTGTCCGCGCGGCAGGGTTGTGTGCCGCGCTCGTAAGCGGGCGCGATCTGCTCCAAAGATTGCGCCGTGAGGACAAGCACATCGCCGAGGCGCGCGAATTATTTGAGGCCAGCCAGGACTCGGATTTTTTCACGCTCATGCGCGCATACCAGTTTGCCCGCAACAATCATTTCAACGCGGAAAGCTGCCGTCGTTACGGGATTCATGCGCAATCGGCGCGGCAGGTCGAACAAACACACCAGCAAATTGTTCAGATCGCCGAGCAGCAAAAACTGCTCAAGCCCGATGAAAAACCGGATGACTCTGCGCTGCTGCGTTGCATCATGGCAGGATTCATTGACCAGCTCTGCCTGCGTCGTGACATGGGCACGCTCGACTGCGACCTTGCCGAGGGGCGGACGGCCACACTGGTGCGCGAGAGCGTGGTGCAAAATTCACCGCTCTTCGTGGCCGCCAGCATCCGGGAAGTCCCGTTGCGAGGTTCACAAAACCTTACGCTGCTCGGGCTTGCCAGCGCCGTCAAACGCGAGTGGATTGAGCAAACCTTTCCGCAGCACATCCGCTCGCAGGTGGAACATCTCTTTGACCGCACGCACAAACGCGTGGCCGCCGTCAAGCTTACGCGTTTTCGGGACCTTGTCATTCATCACGAACATCAACGCGAGGTGGATCCCGCCGCCTCCGGCCGATGCCTGGCCGAGGCGTATCGCAAGGGCATGTTTGAGCTGCCGCTGTTCAACCACGAACTCAAGCAATTCATCGCGCGCATTGATCTGGTTTGCGCCGTGATGCCGGAGCTGGATTTCCCGGCGTTCGACGAACGGGCGATCACGGATTGCCTGGCGCGGGCGTTTGCCGGCCTGACCCTCGTCAAGGAAGCGCAGGCCGTGCATCTGCGCGACGATTTTTTTAAGCACCTGGCGAGCGAGCAATTGGGCTGGCTCGACGAGCTGGTTCCCATGAGCGTTGCGTGGCCGGACGGTCGAAAACTCAAGCTGCTTTACCCGGAGCAGACACTAGGCGCGGGCGGGCGGCCCAATCCGCCGGAATTGCAGGTGAAACTTCACGAATGTTTCCAACTGAAGGAACATCCGCGCATCTGCGAGGGGAAATTGCCGGTCAAGCTGTGGCTATGCGGACCCGACGGCAAACGCATCGAATCAACCGTGGACTGGCCTGCGTTCAGGACAAAGGATTATCCGAAGCTCAAGCCGGGGTTGGTAAAAAAATATTCGGGTGTCAACTGGTTGTAGAAGGAAATGCAAGGTGGAGTGAGGCGAACCGAATACAATCGAGCGCGGACCGGTCGCGCAACAACAGCGTAAAAACTCGACCGTAATTGTTCCGTAATCGTTTCTTAATACGCGAATAATCGTCTAAATTCACTCGCTTCGCTCACACTAAATTCTCTCGACATCAACGAATCCGAAATTAACAAAACACCCGCAATGCAGCCTTCATTGCGGGTGTTTATTTTTTTAAATCAGCTGTTTCAGGGAGAAACTCGCCAAGCTCCCCTTCCCCGCCCAGTGTCAAGATTTGCGCCCGGCCATTGCTTCAATCTCCTTCGCCCAGCATCGGCAGCACCAGACCGGGATGATGCCGATGATCCCGAAGGAACAATCAATCAAACGCCAGTCCACCGGAATGCCGCGCAAGCCGCCGAAGATGAATGCGTACGGCACTATCATCGCGCAGGCGATCATGCCAAAGGTGAACAGCCAGAGATTGCGGACGGGATCGCGCAATGCGCCGATAAATGCTACCGCGATCACAAAATGCCCGAACGCCAGCCAGTCCGTCCCCTACGCCATGAATGGATAACGCGCGTTAGTGTCCTGCAATCCCTCGCGGACGCGGAGAATCCAGCGCGCCAGCCCGGAGACGGCATCGCTGCTTGATTTGTCCGCCATGCCCAGGAATTCAGCCAGCCGGTCCAGTTCCCAAGACAGCGGAATTGCCGTTGCTCCGCTGACCACCAGACCGACGATAAACACCCATGTCAGGCATTTAATCCGCCGTCGCAGAATAGTTTCACGGTCGCCCATGATTGATTTCGATATTGGGCGAAAAATGGTTTCTCTTCACCTGTAAAAACTCAGCCGCGGCGCGCAGCCTTGTCCCATAACGTCAACAAACCCGCGGACAGCAGCAGGATTGGGGCGGCCACGACGCAGCCCAGATACAGCACGATGTAAATTGTCCCATACACTCCGGATCTCTCGATGGTGGTTCCCACGTCCGCCGTTGTTCCACTGAGAAAAGCGGTGTACTGGCGGAGGCCGGCAAGATGGGCGATCAGAAACAGGGCGGCCAGCTCCAGGCTCCTGCTCAAAAAATATTTTGCCGACAAGAACCCGGTTCTCCGTTTTCTTGGCTTCGGCTGAATGGTGTCGTTCATGGTTTCGCCTTTTCAATCCTTTCCCATAGCGGTCCCAGCACTGCGGCATAGAGTAAGGCGGCATCCCCAACCTGATTGCTGGCACAGTATTTCAACTGACCGGCGTGCCGGGATGGGAATCCCGAAAAATCAAGCGTCGCCGCGAGGCCGGTTAAATAATTGTCATCGCCGAAAGACCCGGCTCCGATGAACGCCATGCCGCTGGCGCCAGCGCTGATGTCCAGGACCGGAATTACCGGTCCGGAATCTATGTTCGCTCCGCCACGCCAGGAATCCGGCCATTCGCCGGACCACGCGAAGCCCATCATCTTGCGGCCAAGCTCTTTTTTGGCACGGGCGTACTGGTCGCGGGCAAAGTCCCCATCGGCCAGCCGTAGAAAATGTGCCACCATCCAGATGGAACTTCCTTCCGGCCCCTCCAACGCCTCGCCGCTGAGGGTAAAACTGGAAATGAGAATGCCGGTTTTCGGATCCGTCAGGTTCTTCTTGGCCGACGCCACCCAGCGCCGGACGAAGGCGGAGTGGTCGGTGCCATCGAGATAATCCTCCATGCGCATGGCAGCCAGCGCGGCCGTGTTGTCAAAAGTCCAGCATTCGTTTGGATAACTCTCCGCGGCCAAGATCGGCCCCCGCTCCATTTGTGCGACCATCGCATCAACCCGTTCCTTGAGCAAAGGCCGGTACTCCGGCTTCTCCTCCAGCATCCGCCGGGACGCAAGCATCATCGCAATTTCGCTGTCAAGAAAAAGGCTGCGGGCCGGTTGGACAACGTAAGACCCGGCGGTTGCATAGGGCATCAGGAAAAAGTACATGCCATGTTCTTTTTCCAGCCGCAGAGTTTCATCAATGATCTGATCCATGACCCGGAGGTAATCCTGCCTGGCGGCGGGATTGCGCAGCCCCATATCAGCCAGCGACCAAACAAGGAAGGTGCGCCCCATGAAATCCCATTCCGCATTGCTGACGCGCATTCGGCAAAGCTCCCGCTCCCGGAGCTTCGGATCTGTCCATAGCTGCAAATGCCGCGCCGCCAGTTGTTCCGCCTTGGGCGAAAGACCTACGGGCTGCCGGAAGTCCCCCACGTTTCTCGTGAAAAAGAAGTGCAGACTGGGGATCCAGATGGCCGTCGCCAACGTCAGCGCCACCAGTCCGCGGAGCAGCCGCCCTCTCAGGCTGGTCTTCTTCACCTCCCACCGCATAAACAACCTCTTAAACATTTCCCCCTTCTCCCCTGACACAGCCAACGCTTTTTTCGCGTTAACCCGTCGCCAGGGGCTGCCGTTGCGCCGATTGCAGATGCGTCAGCGCATAGAGCATCAAATAGCCAAAAAATAGAAAAGTGGCGAACAAGGCCTGGAACATGAACGACCCAATGTTGGCCAGCGGATGCGCGGCGAGGCGGCCAAGGTCCAGCGACAATCCCACGGGATGAATGAACACATCCCAACTGTTCCAGTGTAGAAAACGCCCAATGTAAATGCCCAGGCCGGTCAAACCCGCCACCACCAGAATGAACAGCCAGCTCGTCACGCGCCCCAGGCAGTCGGCCACCACCGATTGCATCAAATATAGCGACACAAAGCCCAGCAGAAATCCCGTGAGCGCCGCGAGCAAAATCATCGCGAGGTCGGCCCAGTAATGCCCGTGAAGCCAGTAGTTCAGATGAATCAAATCGGTGAAGATGTAGGGCGCGTTCGGAAAAAAGAGCAACCACAACCCCGCCAGCGTCCAGAGTTTCCAGCCGTTACGGGCACCGGCGCGGTATTGACGGCAAACGCCGAGCGTAAACATGAGCGGCAGCCAGGCCAGAAACAGGTTCCAGACCAGGCCCAGATACCGCCAATGCCCGGTGAGGCATATCCGCGACACGACCAGGCCCACGCCCGCCGCCGTCGCCAGCAGAAGTGTCAGGAGTGGAAATACGGTGAATTGATGGTGATTAAACTTTGAATCGTTCATAAGACTCAAGGTTAGTCACGCGAAGGCTCCCTGCCGTTCAATGCACGCTGAAACTGCGTGGCCGGTAAGGCATTCATTTCACAACATCTCCCTCCGGCGTGTTCGTATCCTGTTCGCTGTTAATACAGTTCATCCAATGGGTGACAAAAAACTGCTTGTCCACTGCCGACGGCAGAAAATGATCGGACTTGCCGATGATGGGACGCAGGGCGGTGGTCATTTGCAGGGCGACAAGCAAAAAGATGACGACCCAAACCCTCAGCCCGGCGTCTGATTGCGAGCTGAAATGCCGGAAACCGGCATTGAGGAATCGAACGCCAAAAATCGTGGCCACTAACCAGAAGGCCAGGTGCAGACCGCCCATGGCCACCGTGGATTTTGTGGATTGCGAGAACACCCATGCGACCGGCGCGAATCCGATGAGCAGCACGGTCATCAGCGCAAGCAGCCCGGCCACCAGCCCGAACACCTCCGCCAGCCGCGCCTGCGACCCGCCCAGGCAGGAAAAAATATACAGGCTCGGCAGGCAAATCAACGCGGAGATGAACAATCCAACGCCAATTTTGACGGGCGCCGCCCAGAGCTGTTGCCCCCCGGAAAATGTCCCGGCCACGACGCCGTAAACCACGCTGCAAAACAAAGCCACCAGCAAAAGCGACACGATTAATCCGCCGGCGCCGGGCTGCTTCAATTGATACATTACCCGCCGCGGCTGCCGCAAAATGGCCTCGATGGCGCCCACGACGCCTGCCACCGGCTCGCGTTCGATTGAATTTGACCCCAACGGAACGGAATCTGGTGGGAACAGCGGCGAACCGGCCGCAGGAATCATCGGCGGCATTGGGGGGACTGGAGTTTGTTCATTCATGATCTTGGGGAGTTGAGGTTTTCATTCGGCAGTCACGAGGAAAGGAGCTGATGGACGGTGCGGAAAATGGTTTCGAAAAAATTGCCGTTGAATGCTTCCTTTCTCAGAAACTGAACCGGCAAATCGGGCGCGCCGATGAACGGGCGCAAAATCCAGGAAAGCTGGCTGCCGAGCAACAGGTTGCCCGCGAGCCAGGCGAACAACACTCGGCGGCCCACGGCCACGCTGCCGCCCATTTGCGCGAGCAACCGCCCGAGGCGCAGGTTCCCGGCCATTCCCGCAAAGGCAATCACCAGCACATGGCCGAGCATGATGAAATCGTATCCCGTGCGGTCGTGCGCGGACATCAACGGCGCGTTCCAGATCATGAAAAACATGACCGGACTGAACGCGCCCAGAATCGCCGCCGTGATGGTGTGGCTCATGAGAATGGATTGCAGGCATTGACGGAAACTCAGGTTCAACCCGAGCAACGGCGCCAGCATCCCGTTCAACAAACCGTTGCCCAGTGTCGTCATAAGAATGATGAGCGGGAATTTGACGGCCACAAACAGCGCTTGCAGCGGATCGCGCCAATATCCCATGGCCGCTCCGTACAAACCCGTACCCGCCACAATCACACCCACATGCAGCAATGCCCGCGCGGGATTCCATTGTTGAATCCAGGCGTTGATTGGCTCCGGCTCGCCGCGCAGCAGTACGCTGATTTGCCGGAAGCCCGTCGATGTCGGGCTCGCTTCCATTCCGGTTTTGGTTAAAGAGGACAAATAATAGACGCCGCTCGCGGCGGGTTATTCAATAATACCCGGATCTCGCGCAAATTATTTTTCGAAGCCCGACTCAATCTCGACCGTGGCAACGTAAAGTTTTTCGCGCCCGCAATCTAGGCCCGCCAGACACGCCTCCACTTCATCAATCACGCTGTCGGGCGTGGAAGTGCCAGCGGTGATTCCGACCGTGTCCGTGTCGCGGAACCATTCATCGCGCAAATCAGCCGGGCCTTGGACATGATGGACGCGCGCGCAATGATGGCGGCAGGTTTTCACCAGCTCCTGGGTATTGTTGCTATGCGCGCCGCCAATCACCACCACCACGCCGCATTGGCGCGCCAAGTCCGCCGCGGCCGACTGATTTTGCTTCGTGGGCCGGCAGACCGTGTCCACGAAACGAACTTCGGATGCCGGAAACCGCCGCCGGATCAAGTCCACCAACCGTTCCACCTTGTCCACGGGCTGCGTCGTCTGTGCGGCGACACCGAAACGTGGACGTTCCCGCATGGCAAATACGTCGGCATCCTCCAGCACGACGTCAAATGCCTCCAAATCGCCCGTCAGGCCGCGCACCTCCACGTGGTCGCGGCGACCAATGATTACCGGATGAAACCCCGAGCGAACCAGATGCGCCACGGTCCGATGAGCCAGCCTGACCAGAGGACAGGTCGCTTCAATGACGTTCAATCCGCGTCCGCGCGCCTCGTTGACCACGCGTTCCGACGCGCCGTGGGCGGTGATCATGACCTTTTCCGTGGCCACCGTCCCGACCTCTTTCTTGATGGTAATTCCGCGGGCGCGAAGTCCGGCGATGACTGTTTCGTTGTGGACCAGTTCGCCGAGAAGGGTCAGCGGCGCCGCGGTGGATTCGTTTTCGGCGAGCGCGATGGCATCGCGCACGCCGAAACACATGCCCAGATGTTCAGCTCTGATGATTTTCATATTTACGACAAGGGTCCCCACCCCCAGCTTCATTAATTGACTTTGCACTACAAAGTAACAGATCACGCCAGTTTATATTTGTTCAAAAGATTTTATTCGGGCTGGTTTTGCCGGACGATTTGGCCCAACAGATTGATGTACGCCGCAAACGCCTTGCGGCCTTTCGCAGTGAGGCTGCATGTGGTGAGCGGACGCTTGTTCTGAAAGGATTTTGCCACGGAAACGTAACCCGCCTCCTGCAAAGTACGGATGTGCGTGGTCAAGTTGCCGTCGGTCATGTTGAGCGTATCGCGCAGTTCGGTGAAGGACAGCTCCGGCGAGGCGGCGAGCGAGGACATGATGGCCAGCCGCCCTTTCTCGTGTATGACCCGATCCAGGCTGAGAAAGGGTTCCGGGTTCACGGCTCAGAGCCTGTCTTAAAATTCCGCGGGAGGCCTGTTTTCGGGTCGAGTCCGGCATGGCGCGGCGCGACGAAGGAGAACATCGCTTGTGGATCTTCGACTGAGGAGCAACAAAGCCAGGGCGGCCTTGACGCGAAAACCCTCCGGGCGGCGACTCTTTTGTCCGTGGGCTTCGTTGGCTCGTTCCTTACAGCCCGCTGCGGGGATGCTCGGAACTCGCCGTCTCGCCCAAGGCCAAAATCCCCCGCCGCAGGCCCCCTCGCAATTTTAAGACAGGCTCTCATTCTTCCGCGGTTCGGTGAAATACAGGTAAATACCGTAGGCAAGATGCGACAAGCCGAAGAGGATGCCCATGAGCAAATGTGGCAGATCAGCGCCCATCTCGAGGATGGAATCCAATTGGAGAAACAATCCCAAGCCAACAATGATGAAGGCCCAACCGAACCATCGGATGCCACGCGGCATGAAGAACCCCGCCGCATTCAGCGCCAACCCGTAGAGCAGGCCCCAGATCAACACCAGGACCACGCGAAACGGGTCATCGCGATGATGCAGCAAACGGACAGCCGCGATCAACCCGAACACACATCCGATCAACAACGCGGGTAACATGGCCTGAGCAATCCGCCGGGTGGGCGGGGACCAGAACGGTTCCGCGCTCTTCAATGCCTGCCGCCGCACCAACATAAACGCCCCGGCGATTGCCACGACACTGATCGCCATCCAATAGCTTGCAAAAAGACTGCCATCCTCAATTTTCAACCACCAACCGGCGGCCGCCCCGATGACACCCGTCATTCCCACAAATATCATCACTGGCGCGAGTGCCCGCCGGTACACGGCGGATCGCTCCATGAGTGTGCGAATGGTTTGAAGGTTCTCCGCCGCCCAATTCGATTCCATGCTTTTACTTTGCACCACAAAGCACAGAAGTCAAGCGCGAGGTAATCGGGCAAAACTCAATCGGATTCCGAAGCCGGCTCGAAAGGCTCAATCAGCACCTTGCCGAGGACGCGGCGGGAAGCCAGATGTGCGAGCGCTTCCACGGTCCGGTCCAGCGGATAAATCGAATCGATGACAGGCTTCAATTTTCCGGCGGCGGCCCATTCCAGCGTGGCCTCAATGTCCGAGCGGTTGCGTCCGTAGCTGCCGATGAGCCGTTGCTGCTTCACGAAGAAGGGCCAGAGCTGAAGGGAGACATCGCGTCCGGCGGTGGCGCCGCAGGTGACGACCGTGCCGCCGCGCGCGAGGCAGTCGAACACCTTCTGCAGCACGTCGCCGCCGATGTGTTCCACCACCAGGTCCACGCCGCGCTTGTCCGTGAGGCGACGCACCTCGGCAGGCCATTTGGCGTCGTTGGAATCCACCACGAAATCCGCGCCAAGGCGTTTCGCGAGATCCGTCTTGGCCTCGTTGGAGGCGGTGGTGATGACATGCGCGCCCAGGCCTTTCGCAATCTGGATGGCCGCGGAACCGACACCGCTGGACGCACCCATCACGAGCACCCAATCGCCCGTGCGGACTTGCGTGCGATTGGTGAGCATGTGCATGGCGGTGCTGCCCGCGAGCGTCAACGCGGCCGAGGCGTCGAAGTCCACGCCCGTTGGCAATCGCACCAGCGAACGCGCGGGAACGAGCACTTTTTCCGCGAACCCTCCGTCGCAGTTCACGCCCAGCAACAGGCCGCGGAGGCAGAGGGAATCATCGCCGCGCCGGCAGAATTCGCATTCGCCGCAGAAAAGATTTGATTGAACGGCCACGCGGTCGCCGTGACGCCAACCGGTCACGGCGCTGCCAATGTCCACGACGCGTCCGGCCACTTCGCCGCCCGGCGTGCGCGGGAGGACCACCTGAATGGGCAGTGCGCCCTGTTCGAGCCAGAGGTCGAGGCGGTTCAGCCCGGCGGACTGGACTTCCACGACCACATCATTGGGCCCGGGGACGGGATCGCGCACGTCACGAAGCTCATATTTTCCGGGGCTGCCTTGGGCAATGAGTTGAACTGCTTTCACAAGCCCATTCAACTCAGTTGGCGCGGAATCATCAAGCCGCAATGTCCCATTTTATCTTTTTGGCGGCATTATTCCTGCTTGTTAAACGACATGAAGAAGAGACTCATTTTGACTCTCATCCTGGGCATGCTCGGATTCAAAGCTCTGGCGGCCGACACAAAAACAAAGCCCCGGTACGAAGTGATGCCTTTGATCACCATGGATACCGTCCCGCTCGGGGATGCGGTCAAAAATCTTGCGCGGCAAGAGGGCATCAACTACATCTTTGACCCGGCGGTTTTGACCTCGTTCGGAGGCGTCGATGGCTGCTTCGTCCATGGACCATATATCACGACCAAGTGGACCAACGTGACCGCCCGCCAAGCGCTCGATGATGTGCTCCACGATTACAATCTGAAGCTGAACACCAATCCGGTGACCACCGTTTTCCGAATCACCCTTGCGGCCCGAAACATCCAGCCTGCGCCCGCCAGCCAGCTTGGCCAGGACACCAACGAGACGCTACACTTGATTAAAATGGAAGATGTGCCGCTCAGAGACGCCATCACAAACCTGGCCAATACAGCAAAGCTTGGGGTCAGGTTTCATCTGGCGACGCCCAAAGAAGAGGAATCAGACAGCGACGACCCGCTCAGATCGATGGTCAACTTGCGTTGGGAAAACCTGACGGCAAAACAGGCGCTGGTTGCGTTGCTCGATAACTACGGTTTGTTGATGGTCCAGTACCCGGACAGCGCCATTGTCCACATCATCGCCAAACGGCAGCCCGCCCCATAGATTTTGGTTGTGCGAACAACCACGGCCGGACCCAGCGATTATTCCCGATATGGCGGCCAGACCCAGTCGCCCTGCATTTGATCCATGTGCGGGGTCGTGCCCGTGGTCATCGCCACGTTTCCACCGTCGTCCTTGCCGTTCCACCCCACGGAATACAAAAGGAAATTCCCATCTTCCGTGCGGCGATACTTGAGCGCCTCGCCGGAAATGACATCGTTGGGAACTGTGGTGATGAACTGCGGTGAAAGCGCCGTCAGGGAATCAGGATATTGTCCGTTGGCGATGCGGTATCGTTCCAGGGCGCAGGCGACCCGGGCCAGGTCCAGGTTCGCCTGGGCGAAAGCGTATTTATTGATCGCCTTGTCCAGCGCCGGCAGCAACATCTTCGCCAGGATTTTGTACGGCGGGAAACCTCCGGAAAACTCCTGGTCCAACGCCGACCCGTAACTCGAAGCCTTTTCCGCATCCACATGGTGATTGGCGGCATCCACCGGCGGCAGAAGAAATTCCTGGTGCATCCGGTTTATGATCACTTGATTTTGATACCACCATCCGCTGGGCATGCCGGGGAAGCCCGTTTCCGATCCGCCCTGACCAAACATCTCGTGGGCGCCCCGGTGTCTTGAAAGATAATCCAAATCCCCGTTTCCGAGGGCGCGTTCCCCCCTCATTGTCACCCCGTATTCAGCCAACAAATCGATCTTGCGCAGCTCCGTTTCAAATTCCACAAGCTGCGCGTCCGTCCATTGGTGCGTTGCCAAGCCTTCCCATATGTGAGGAAATGCAAGTTGCAAAATTGCGATGCGGACGAGACCCGAAATCAGGAAAGGCTCGTCCTTCATGGTGCCGGAAAGATACACAGCAATGTTCACATCAGCGCTTGCCGCATCGTTTTTACCCAGGGCCAGTTCTGACGAGGCACGCAAACCGTATATTTGAGCCATCCTCTTAATGACTGCGAGATGCGGCAGCAAAATGGTGGCAGGAAACTCGGCCGCGTAATTGACGTTGAATCGGGAATAGGGACGCCGGCTGGCGGCCTGGATTTCATCAAGCACCGGCTGATATTTTTCAAGAGCTTTCAATATTTCTGTTGCCGCCTCCGTCCTGGTTGCGGGAGGCGCTGCCGGGGCCTTGCCATCCAATTTTTTCTGGATGCCGACAGCCCAGGCCTGGAGATCGGTCGGTTGTGATTTGGCCCAAACAGCGGACGAGTCCGGATAGCCGAGGTCATTCGCGAAATTCATGATGCGATTCACGGCGTTGGTGTCTTTATACAGCGCCTGACCGGGCTGGAGAGGGCGCGGATTATAATCAAAGATTGGCGCGAGGAACGGCGTCATGGCAAAATTCTGGTCATCCGGCACGGGCGGCGGCACGAACGATTGCAAATCAAATTTTTCACCCTTGGCCTCCCATTCGGTCTTGAATTTATACCAAGCACGTTTCCCCCTCCAATTCTCCTCAGCATAATAAAGCGCGATCAAGGTCACCAGGCAGGCGACTACAAACAAGATGCGACGGAGAATTCCGGCCATGCCCCGGCGGGGACGTTTTTCATCGGTTGTTTGCGTAGAAATGTTATTGCTCATAAAGCCTCCTTGATTTTCGCGCCGTCAAAAGCCGTCAGACCATGCTCACAGCCACGCGCAGTTCGCCCCTTGGCCGCGGGACAAAGGGCTTGGGCGGTTCGGCCGGTGATTCATCATAGGACTCAATCAGTGTGGCCAGCATCTTCCGTTGCTCTTCCAATGCGATCATCATTTGAGGCGAGGGCGGTGGAGATTTTGCCTCCAAAATTTCGGACTTGTCCTCGCTGGCATAATTGACCGCCAAAATCACCAGCCAAACCGCGGCCAGACCGGCCCAGGCTTTGGGACAAGGCCACAGAAGGGCTGAGAGTTGAGAGTTGAGAGTTGAGAGAAAGGAAGGTGCGGGGGAAGCCGCATCCGCGGCCTTGAGGATTTCCGCGCGCCAGGCGGCGGGCATGGGCCGGAGGGGCTGGCGCTGAAGTTGTTTCTCGAAATCGTCCGGCTTCATAATTCGAATAAATCCAAAATCCAAAGTCCAAAGTCCAAAGTTGGTGCAGCCTTTGGAAAAATTATGGCACATACCAAGGGCCAAAATGCAAAGCACGCTGAAGCGTGAACTCCAAACTGTGGCTCTCGGCGGGTTATGCGTTCTTTTGCGGCCATAAAATCATTTGATTTCTTCATAAAGTGGACGCAGCCGGTCGCGTAATTTGTCCAATCCATAGCGATACCGGCTGGCGGCGGTGTTGGGAGAAATATCCAGCGCTTCGGCAATTTGCTCGAAAGTTAATCCCTCCCAGAGCTTTAGATGAAGCACGGCCCGTTGGTCGGCGGGCAGTTCGCCCAGGGCTTGCGCAAGCATTTCGCGAAATGCCTGTTCATCGGGATCAGCGGATGAAGAGAAGAACGCAACGGTGTCCGCGGCAAGT
>DATMLG010000269.1:0-2015 GCA_035570675.1 Verrucomicrobiia bacterium
GCGCGACGGCGCGGAAGCGCTGGATTATCTTTATCGCCGGGGGAAATATCAAAAAAATCCTGCTGGTCGAAGACGATTCGCGGGATGTAGAACTGACGCTGGCAGGTCTGGAGGAGAACCATCTGGCCAACAAGGTCGCTGTCGTCCGCGACGGTGCGGAGGCGCTGGATTATCTTTATCGCCGGGGGAAATTCAAAACACGGCCGGTCGGCAATCCCATCCTGGTGCTGCTCGACAACAAGATGCCGAAGGTCAGCGGGCTGGAAGTGTTGAAGGCCATCAAGGCCGACGAGAATTTGAAAATAATTCCGGTCGTGGCGCTCACTTCCTCGCGCGAAACGCCCGATTTGATCGAGTTTTACAAACACGGCGTCAATGCCTATGTGGTGAAGCCCGTGGATTTTTCCGAGTTCATGAAGGCGGTCAAACAACTCGGCGTTTTTTGGGCCGCCATCAATGAGCCGCCACCACATACAGGGAAAGAAGAAATTAGAGTTCAAAATGGCCATGCAACTTTTCCTGAAAAGGAAAGGGTAAAAAATTAAATCTCCGCTCCACATCCTGCACCTGGAGGATGATCCAAACGATGCCGCGCTCATTCAATCCACTCTGGAAGCCGGAGGCATCGCTTGCGCAACCACCTGCGTGCAAACCCGCGATGATTTTGTGGCGGCACTGGAACGCGGCGGCATTGACCTGATTCTTTCGGATTTCTCGATGCCCGCGTTTGACGGGTTGTCCGCACTTGAAATCGTGCGCACCGGATGGCACGACCTGCCGATCATTCTGGTTTCCGGGTCGCTGGGCGAGGAACGGGCCATTGATTCGCTCAAGAGCGGCGCGACGGATTATGTCCTGAAGGAACGTCTCGCCCAACTCGTCCCCGCCGTGCGCCGCGCGATGCAGGAAGCCGAAGAACGGACGGGGAATCGGCGGACGGAAGAGGCGTTGCAGGAGACCCATCAGCGGTTACGGATAGTCTTCAGTGAATCCCCCCTGGGAATCGCGCTGGTCGGCGTGGATGGCCTTCCAGTTCTCACGAATGCGGCCTTGCAGAATATGCTCGGCTACACGGACGAGGAGCTGTGCCGGATGTCCTTCACCGATTTCACGCACACGGACGATTGCGCGAAGGATATGGAGCTTTACCAGCAATTGATTCAGGGAACGCGCAGAAGTTACCAAATAGAAAAGCGTTACATCCGCAAGGATGGCCGGATGGTTTGGGCGCGTCTCTCGGTGAGTGTGGCACGCGAGGCGGCGGGCCGCGTCAAATTCGCCATTGGAATGGTCGAGGATATCACGGACCGCCGGCATCTGGAGGCGCAATTCATTGCGGCGCAAAAAATCGAAGTACTCGGCCAGCTCGCCGGCGGCGTGGCCCATGATTTTAATAACATCCTCGGGGTCATCATGGGTTATGGCGATTTGATCGCGTCAGGCCTTGGCCCGGAGAGTCCACTACGAAAATATGCCGAGGAGATTCTGCACGCGACAAAGCGCGCCGCCGGATTGACGCGGCAACTGCTCGTCTTCAGCCGCAAACAAACGGTGCAACCAGTCGTGCTCGACCTTAACGACGTAGTGGCAGACATGGACAAAATGCTGCGGCGGCTCATTGACGAGAACATTGAAATGACGATTGTTCCCGGAAAACAAATCGGGCATGTCAAGGCCGACTCAGGCTACGTCGGGCAGGTGCTGATGAATCTGGTCGTCAACGCCCGCGACGCCATGCCTAAGGGCGGCAAGCTGACCATCGCCACCAGCAATGTCACGCTCGATAAAAAGGATGCGCGGACGGGCGCAATTTCCGGCGACTATGTGATGTTGAGTGTCAATGACACGGGAACCGGCATGACCGAAGAAGTCAAAGCGCGCCTGTTTGAAGCATTTTTCACGACGAAACCAAAAGGCAAAGGAACCGGCTTGGGTCTGACAACGTGCCAGACCATTGTCCAACTATCCGGCGGCCATATCGTTGTTGATAGTGAGCTGGGCATAGGCACGACCTT
>DATMLG010000270.1:0-3968 GCA_035570675.1 Verrucomicrobiia bacterium
AGGCGGCGCTGAAGTTCCAGGGCATCAGCCCGGGCCAGCGCGACAACGCAAACAGCGCCATCAAAATCAAGGGCAACAGGTTCTTTGCTTTCAACGTGATCAGCATACGCAAATTGGAAATAATGACAAGCCGTGTGATTCGCGGTTATGGTTGCCGATCACGCGCCGATGCCGGAGAGCGCGGCGCCGTATTGGAATGGAAAAACTGTTCGAAATCATTCACGAAGATGCGGACCTGCTGGCCATCAACAAGCCCGCCGGGCTGGTATGTCATCCGACGAAGGGCGATGCGCTTTCGAGTCTTGTGAGCCGCGTCCGGCTGCACCTGGGGCCCGACGCGCCGCTGCATCTGGTAAATCGGCTGGACCGCGAGACGAGCGGCGTGGTCATCGTGGCGAAAAATGACGAGGCGGCGCGGGAATTGAGAAAGATCTGGGAGGGCCGGCGGGTGCGGAAGGAATACTGGGCGATTGTGCATGGCCGCGTGGTTGTGGATAGCGGCGTGATTGAGGCCGCGCTCGGGCGCGATGAGGCCAGCGTCGTTGCCATCAAGGACCGCGTTCGCGTTGATGGCGCGGCATCGCGCACGGATTTCGAGGTTGAGCGCCGATTCACCCGCCGCGGACGCGACTTCACCTGGTTGAAGCTGTTGCCGCATACCGGGCGGAAGCACCAGATACGCATTCATCTGGCGCATTTGGGACATCCCATCGTGGGCGACAAATTATATGGGGGCGACGAGGACTTGTATCTGGCGCTGGTGCAGAACAGGCTCACCGACGAACAGCGGACAATCTTGATCCTGCCACATCATGCGCTGCATGCGCGGGAGGTGCGGTTTGAATGGCACGGACGGGAGACGGTTTTTCAGGCCGAGCCGGAAGAATTCTTCAACGAGTTTCTCAATCAAGGCGGGGAGTAGCTGACAAAGGCGACGTTGCGGCTGTCCGGCGACCAGGAAGGGACGTTGATGGTGCCCTGGCCGCCGAACAATTTGGCGATGACCCGGATCTTTCCGCCCGCGGTGGGTACGAGGCGCAGCAGGACGTCCTTGCCGGCCGGATGGTCGGTCACGCCTTTTTCGTAGGAAAGAATCATGAGCCATTGGCCGTTCGGCGAGGGATGGGCAAACCAGTTGTTGTATTCGTCGGAAGTAACCTGTTCCTGCTGTGTGCCGTCAGGATGCATGCGCCAGATTTGCATCTGCCCGGTGCGTTCCGAGTTGAAATAGATGTATTGGCCATCACGGGAATACTCAGGACCATCGTCCTTGCCGGGCGCGGTGGTCAACCGGGTCTCGGGGCCGCCTTCGGCCGGAATGGTATAAACATCGAACTCGCCATTGCGCTGGCCACAAAACGCGAGCGTTTTGCCATCCGGCGACCAACCATGCCAGTAAGACGGGCCAGTCGGCGTGACGAGGGTGGGCGTGCCGCCGGTGACGGGCAAAACGTAAACCAGCGATTTGCCGCCATTCGATGAGTCGCTGATGGCCAACTGGCTGCCATCCGGGGAAATGCCGTGGTCATTGTTGCATTGCCTGGCAAATCCGGTGTCAACGAGTTGCGGTTCGCCGCCGGCCACCGGCAGGCGGTAAATGTGTCCGCGGCTGTTGAACAGGAAGTAGGTGCCGTCGCGGGACCAGTTGGGGGCTTCAATATGGTTGGAGGTGCAATAGATCACCTTGCGGTCGGTGGAAACGATGGGCACGGTTTCCAAGGTGCTTAATGGCCCCGGCGCCGGGATGGGCCCTTCCTTGTACTCGACATTTGAAAAGGTTGCCTGCTCAGAAACATTGTTGTTGTGGGCGCAAACTCCCAGCCCGATATAAAACGGCTCGGTGAAGGTCATCCGGAAAAAAGCTCTCGAGGGCTGCAATTCTTCGCCGGCCGCGGCGACGGACATCGACACGTAATTGCCCCGTTTCTCGATTCGCAGGCGCGTGGGACCCGATACGCTCGACTGGATTTCGTGAGTGATGTCGCCGTTGTATTCGCGGAATTGGAGTGAGGTAAGCCCCGAGCCGTGGAGTGCCGCATCCGCGTAGGCCGAGTCCGCATCGAGACTTTGCCGGATGACGAGGCAAGCCTTGCGATGCGGATCACCGCCGGTTCCAATGAAGGCGATGTCCGCCGTCAGGCTCACATCCTCGGAAACTTTCCGCCAAACATAATGGAAGGAGTCGTTCGCAAACCACATGTTCGAGCCGCCACCGGTGACTTTGTAACTGCCGTTCGCGGCGTTATAATCCACTGAGCCAGCATGAGAGGGGGTGCCAACATCCTGGTGACCCTGAAAAATTCCCAACGCACCGGCATCGGCCTGTCCCTGCGCTCTGATCCCAATCAAGCAGACGAAGGCACCAAGCGTCGCGGATGAAAAACGCAGGAAAAGGCTCATGTCACGAGTATAAAGCCCCGCACGCTTTGAGTGGCAAGGGCTATTCGTGTCACGAGTTTCCGCGTCAAGGCTCGCCTGAACAACAACAGTTTCCTGCAGTGTCTGTGCGTCTGGCCTTTCCAATACCATTGATTCCGCTAAGATTTCACCGATGTCCTTGGCAATTCCAAAAACTATGCGGGCCGTGGTGTATCGCGGCGTGAATGATCTGCGCGTCGAAACGGTGCCCGTGCCGCGCATTGGCCCAGGCGAATTGCTGGTGAAGGTGGCGGCGTGCGGCGTGTGTCCCACCGACATCAAGAAAATCCATTACGGCACCGTGCCACCGCCGCGAATATTCGGCCATGAAACCGCCGGCACGATTGTGCGAGTGGGCGCGCGGGTGCGCGGTTTTCGCGTGGGCGAACGCGTCGCGCTCCATCATCATGTCCCGTGCCTGCGGTGTTACGAGTGCCGTCATGGGGCCTACGCGCATTGCGAACAATGCAAGCGCACGGGCATCACTGCCGGTTTTGAGCCTTCCGGCGGCGGATACGCGGATTATGTGCGCGTCATGTCCTTTGCTTTGCCGGGCATTGTGAAAATTCCCCGGCGAAACAGCTTTATCGAAGGCTCGATGCAGGAGCCGGTCAACACCGTGCTCAAGGCCGTGAAGAAACTTAAGCTTCTTCGCGGCGATACCGTATTGGTTGCGGGGCAGGGGCCCATCGGCCTTATCTTCACGCGCCTGCTGGTTTTGCACGGCATGAAGGTTGTGGCCACGGATTTGATGGAAACGCGCTTGAAGATGGCGCGGCGTTGGGGCGCGAAATGGACCTTCAAGGCTGATGATCCGGAACTCGCCCGGAAGGTGCGTCGGTTGACCGCGGGCCGTGGCGTGGATGCCGCCGTTCTGGCGGTGCCCGTGGATGCGGCGTTTTTTCAAGCGCAAAAGCTCGTTCGCGGCGAGGGAAAGGTGATGTTGTTCGCCCATACCCGGCGCGGGGTGGAAACGGCGGTGGACTTGTCTGGCGTCTGCGTTGACGAGAAGGATCTGATCGGCAGCTATTCCGCTGATTTCACACTGCAGAAGGAGGTGGCGCGCTGGGTGTTTACCCGGAGGCTGGATGTCCGGCAACTGGTGACCCATCAATTTCCCCTTGAGCGAACTGCCGCAGCAGTAGAACTGGCGCACCATCCGCAGCCCGACTCCCTCAAAATTATCGTGGTCCACGATTTGAAGGCGGATTGAACTTTGAAGTGGCCAAATGGATGTCAGGGCACGATTTTCACGGCGGCAATTAAATTATGTTAATCCGCTAAAAAGGTTCCAATCGTGTTCAGTATCCTGGGATTAATGGGTTTTCATGAAGCTTCGAACCGCCTAGCCATCCAACCCTCATCTTTCTTCGCCCCATAATGGCCAAATCTGTTTTAAAAACCTGTAAAAATGCTTGACACTGAGCGGTTTGCGTGATAATTTACTCTCGACAATGACTCCTGCCTTCGATTTTAGGGCGTTTTTTGGTGGCGTCAGCCTTCGGCAGGCGGTGTCCATCGGTGTTCGGCAGACTCCAAATGACATTTTT
>DATMLG010000271.1:0-7299 GCA_035570675.1 Verrucomicrobiia bacterium
ACAATGCCATCACGAACACATCCACAAACGACGTCATCAATCATTATTGCTTCAGCGTGACCAACAGCGCACATGGCTCGTCGTTCACCGGCACGATGACGCTGGTCTGGAACCGCCAGAATATGCAAGCCAGCATCAATAATCTGGATCTTTTTTTGTACAACATGAGCAGCAGCAGCCTGGTTGCGTCCAGCGTGAGTCTGGTTGACAACGTGGAGCATATTTACGTGCCGCAGTTGCCGGCCGGCAGGTACGACCTGGAGGTGCTTAAACATGGTGGGGCCATCACCACCACTAACGAGACTTACGCGCTGTCATTTGAGTTCTTTTCGGTGCAGTTGAGTGTGACGTCCACCACGAACGGAATATTGTTAAGCTGGCCGGTCTTTCCCGACGGCTTTCAACCGCAGGCCGCCGCCAGCCCGATGAATTCATCATGGAACTGGATAAATACCACGCCCGCGATCACAAACGGGCAGAATTTCCTTCCAATGGGCACCGGCAGCGCGAGTGAATATTTCCGGCTCTGCCGCTTCCGTTCTCCCTGATCCCGGGCAGCCCGTCAACTCGCGGAAAGATAAACCGTGAAATCCGTGCCCTGGCCGGGTTTGGTGTGGACGTGCAGCAGGCCCTTGGCTTCCTTGACCAGCCGCTGGACGATATCTAGCCCCAGACCCGTGCCCTGGGAGGCGGGTTTGGTGGTGAAATAGGGAACAAAAATGCGGGGCAAAACTTCCAGGGGAATGCCCGGCCCGGTGTCGGCGATCGTAAGCGCGAGGAGCGGCCCAATGTTTTTGAAACTGTCGCGGTTAATGAGGCGGTCGGCGGGGCCATCGATCAAAAGGGAAAGATCCAGCGGTTGCGGCAGGGAGCGGCAGCGGATTTCAACCGAGTGCCGGGCGTCCGTGCACTGGAGGCCGTTGGTGGCCAGATTGAAAATGATCTGCATCAGGTCCGTGGCATGGACCTTGACCGAAACGTCGTTGGCGAGCGATTCGACGCGCAGCTCGTTTTCCTTCATGCTCGGATGGACACGGAGCAGCTCACGGACCTCCGCCAGGATGTGGTTGACGCCCACGGGAGCATTTTCGCCCGAGCTTTGCCGCAGAAAACCAAGGTACCGGCGCGAGATCTCGATGCAATTGGTCACCTGCCGGGTGATGGTTTTGAGCCGGTCCTTGATGAAATCGAGATCCTCGCCTTCAACGCGGGGACTGGCGCCGATGCGCTGGTTCATGAGCTGGATGAAGCCGGAGATGACTGTGAGCGGACCGTTGATGTCGTGGATGATGCTGGCGTAAATCTCGCCGCGGGTGCGGGTGATTTCCTCGTTGGAGCGCTGGTTGTGAAGTTCCTTCTGCAACTCCTGTAGTTGCTGGGCGTTGTTGCGGATTTCGTCGCCGAGGGAACGCCGTTCCATGGCATTGGCCACGGCCTTGCGCATGGTGGGAATGTCAAAGGGCTTGTTGAGGTAATCGCACGCGCCGAGCCGCAACGCCAGGCGCAGGGTGTCCACGGTCTCGTAAGCCGTGAGCATGATGACCTCGATGCCGGCGTCCACCGCCTTGAGATGCTCGAGGAGTTCAACGCCGGACATGCCGGCCATGCGGATGTCTGTGATGCAGACGTCAATCTTGTTCTGGCGGGCCAGCTCGATGGCGCGCGCGCCGTCATTGGCCATCAGGAGATTGTACTGGTCCTTGAAGACCACGCGCAGCGACTGCCGGGGACCCTCTTCGTCATCCACGATGAGCAGGGTCCGTTTTTGGGGCGGACTCGCCGGGGCCGGAGCCTCGATTGTTGTTGCAGCCTGCATGCCTGGTCAGAAATGACCTAAACCTCTTGTCGCAAAAAATCTTGTCGCTCACAAGCACAATCAACCGCGGCAATATGGGCAGAATGGCAGGGAACCGGCGGTGGGGCGGGGGTCAAACTGTTTTTTCAGGCGCGTTACCGGACGTGAGCGGCAGAGTGACGCGCACCAGGCCGGAATGGCCGGCCTTCGGGCTGACGATTTCCAGTTTTCCATGATGGGTCTCGATGATCTTGCGGCTCACAGTCAGGCCGAGGCCGAGGCCGACATTCCGTGTTGTATAAAAGGGTGTTTGGGCCTTTTCTCCGGCCTCGGAGGTGAAGCCGGTGCCGTTGTCCTGGATCTCAATCTGCACGTCCTTATGGTCGCTCCCGTTTTTCTCGGCATGAATGCGCACGCCGATTTTAGGGTCGGTGGGGTTGGCTTGGAGTGCGTTGAGGATGATTTCTGAGAAGGCGTGTTTGAGCGCGGCGCGATCGCCGTGCATAATGATCGGCTCGGCGCCATTTTTGTAATCCAGTCGCGGCACCTTGGCGGCCTGATGCTTCTGGGCCTCCTGATATGCGTCCTCGATCAGGCTCGACATGGGAAAGTCCTCGACCGACGCGCTGGAATCGCGGGACAAGAAGCGCATTTGATTGATCAGCCGGGTGACGCGTTTGACGCTGTCGGCCATGGCGGTTTCGAGGGTGGCGCGAAATTCCGGATCCTTGTAACGTTCCTTGAGCAGTTGCTGGTGCGTGGAAAGCGGCACGAGGGCGTTGCCGATTTCATGGGCCAGACGGTCGGCCATGGTGGTGACCAGCCGGAGGTTGGCGGCTTCGAGTTCCAGCTTCCGTAGTTGCTCCGACTGGGTGAGGTCCTCGGCCATCAGCAACGCGGAGGCGGGCAGGACGGCGCCCTGTTTCTGGAAGGGAACCACGCTGACGTTGTAAATGGAATCGGGCGAGTCCTCCGGGTGATAGCGGAACGGGGCGATGGCCGTGCCGGTTCTCAAGACCTGAAAAACCTTGGCGCCAAGGGCCGCGGGCAGGTCGCTGAACTCGAGAACGGCGCCGCGCGAACCGGCCTTCCCAAAGTAGCCGCGGGCGGTCTTGTTGGCGTGCAGGATGGCCAGGTCCTGGCCCACCACCACGCAGGCGGAGTTCAACTGGCGGAAGATGTCGGCCATCATCTCGTGGTTGGCGGCCAGCTGGTCATGCAGCCAGATGTTCTTGACGGCGAGGGCCAGTTCCTCAAGCAGATGGAAGATGACCTCCAGCTCCTGGTTAACAAGTGGCTCCCCCGTGATGCGGCCATCGAACACGGCAACCCCGACCAGCGTATCGCGATCGAGAATTGGCACAGCCACCTGCGCGCCAAGTGCTTCGAATTCAAGCTGGACTTGCGCATCTGCCCGTGCCTCGTAGTCATCGCGTCGGAGGATTTTGCCCGATTGTGAGATTTGTCCGCCGATGCCGACCTCGAACGAAAGTCCAAAATTATCCAGCAAATCCGCAGGCAGTCCGATGGCGCAACCTTTGCGCAAACGACGGACGCCCTCCGGCCGCGAGGATTTTCCAAATGCGGCCGCCGATTCCTGGAAAAATATGGCGGCGCGATTTACCCCCACCATTTCACGAAGCAAAAGCAGGAACTTCGTAAGCATCGCCTCGGCATCGAGGGAATGGGTGAGGATCGTGGAAAAATGGCGCGAGAATTCCAATGGTTGGAATGCATTTTGAGGAAGGGCGCGTGCGCGGGGCGCGTTTTCCATCTCGCGAAGGGCCGACGCCGGCGCGAGTGACCGCGTTGGGCGCGAAAGGGTGGGAGTCGCCAGGTTGAAGATGCGGTCCAAAAGGCTGCTGAGCAGGCGGCTGCGGACGGGCTTGGACAGGACATGGGCCACACCCATCATGTAGGCCTCCTCCTCCCATTCCCGGGAACTGGCACCGCCGAAAACGATGACCGGACATTGGGGCGCGCGCTGCCGCAATTTCTCGATCATCCAGATCCAGCGGGCATCGCCCGGTTCAAGATCAATGATGCACGCGCTGAAGAGGGGGCCGTGGAGCAACGGCTCCGCCTCGTCCAGGCTGAGGCGATGGATAATCCGGTAGCTTTCAGGATTAACCGCCGCCCGAACCGCTTCCGCAAAATCCGGGTGCTGGCCCAGAACCAAGAGCGTTTTCATCCGCAAGTTCCACTCGCCAGAGTAATGTCCGGGTCCGGAGATTTACAAGAAAGAATTGGAAAACAATTTTCTGCCCGGCCCGTCCCGTCAAAATCCCGATCCATATACGTCTTCAAATGTCAGGTACCCATTTTGCCGCCGACTTGATATGCCGTCACAATCCACGACAGAAACCCATCGTGACCGCATTAATCAGTAACCGTTCGGAGCGGGAATGGCAATTCGTAACAATACTGAGGAAAGTAGGGCTAAAAATGCGGATAGTACGGAAGGCAGGCGAGTTGCGGCTATTCAGTGGACGCCCATTTCTCCCAGATGGTGTCATCGGCCAGAACCTGCTGGAGAAGTTCCCGGCTTCCGCCGCCCGGCGGAAGCTGGTTCGGGTTGACGGGAAGGGTCAGGCGGAAAATGGTTCCGTGCGGTTCGGCGCCCCGGGCCTCGATTTTGCCCCCGTGATGGCGCGTGATGAAGTAGCAGGCCATCAGGCTGATTCCATACTCCTGCGGGCTGTCGCTCCGCGCCACGAAGGGATCAAACAGGAGACGCATCGCCTCCGCCGACAATCCCGGCCCGTCGTTGCGCACCTCGACGATGACTTCGCGGCGTTGAGTGGGGGATTCCGCCGACGCGCTGGCCGAAAGCGTGATCCGGCTTCCTTCTGGCAGGCTGACCAGCTCGTCCTTGAGCAATAATTCAAACAGCCGGACGAACTTGGGCTTGTCCACCATCAACGGGGGCAGGGTGTCGGGAATGTCGTTCTGGACGCTGATTTTTTTTGCGTCGAAGGCGGGCTTCATGCCCGCGAGGATGGGCGGCAGCAATTCGTCAAGGCGGACCTTGTCCGTGAAATGGAAGGGCGGCTTTTCCGAGGCCAGCCACAAATCCTTGAGCAGGTCGTTGATCTTTTCGACCTGGCCCTGTACGTTCTGGTAATAGTCCTTCCAGAAATCGGGATTGCGGAGGGCATCCATGTTGACATTTTCCTCCTGGAGCTTGCTCGGGGCGAGGTCCATGAAGGTTTTGACCGCAACGAGCGAATTGCGGATGTGATGGCTCAGGCCGGCGGCGAGCAGGCCCAGGCTCACCACGCGGTCTGCCACCATCATGTGCTGGAGCACGGCCATTTTTTCCTTCAGGAGGGCATCACGCTCGTGTTTGAGCATGAAAAACTCGAGCCCCTGCTTGAGGGTCGTTTCCAACTGGGGCGGATCCCAAGGCTTGTTGACGTATTTGTAAATGGCGCCGGTGTTGACGGCGGCGATCACGGCATCAAGGTCGGAGTAGGCCGTGGCCAGAACGCGAACGATGCGGGGGCGCAGGTCGCGCGCCTTTTCGAGCAGCCAGACACCCTGTTCACCGGGCATCCGTTGGTCGGTCATCAGGAGCCCGATTTCGTCCTTATGTTTTTCGAACAACTGGAGGCCTTCCTGCGCGCTTGGGGCGGTTAGAATCCAGAACTGGTCGGCGAACGCCCGGGCAAAGGATTTGAGCGATTTTTCCTCGTCGTCAACGTAGAGGATTGCGAATTTCTTGTAATCGATGTTTTCGCTCATGCCGGTAAGCATCAATCTCACTGTTTGGCTGGAAATTCCAGCTTAAACTCAGAGAACTTTCCGCGCTCGCTCTTCACGGAAATCTGCCCGTCATATTCCTTGACGATGCGGTAGCAGATGGTCAGGCCCAGGCCCATGCCCTCGCCGACGTCCTTGGTGGTGAAAAAGGGATCAAAAACCTTGTTCAGGGCGGCGGCTTCAATGCCTTCGCCGTTGTCGCGGATGATGAGAACCGTCTTGCCGCCGGTCAGGACGGACTCGATGGAAATAAACGGCTTCTCGTCCGTGAATTTTTTTCGTTTCAGGGCATCGAGCGAGTTTTGCAGGAGGTTGACGAACACCTGAAGTAATTTGTTCTTGTTGCCGCGGATGTTGAGACCGGCCTCAAGTTTTTGCCTGATTTCAATCTTGTCCTTCCACTCGCTGCTCAGGAAACGCAGCGCCGAGGCGATAATCGCCGTGGCGTCCACGAAATCCACCTGCTCCGTGTCGGGATGCGTAAAGGTTTTGAGGTCGGTGACGATGCTTTTAACGCGGCTGATGCCGTCTTCGACGTCCTTCAGGATGTCCTCGTATTCGGCGCGTTGGTCGGGCGCGAGCAGTTTGCCCTTGTTGCGCAGGGTGAACAACCCGGTGGTGGCGTAGTTGAGGGGGTTGTTGATTTCGTGGATGATGCCGGCGCTCATGCGGCCGAGGGAGACCATTTTCTCGGTTTGGACGAGCAAGGTCTCGGTCTCCTTGAGCTGGTCAATGGTGGATTCGAGCACTTGGTTTTGCTCGGAGAGTTTGTTCTGATATTGGTGCGATTGCACGAGATTCTTGAGGCGCACATGGAGTTCGGTGGTCGAGAAGGGCTTCGATAGAAAATCATTGGCTCCGGCTGACAATGAGACCAACTTGGTTTCTTCATCCGCACGGGCGGTGAGGATGATGACCGGAATTTCGCGGGTCGGTGCTTGAGCCCGCAACTCGCGGCAGACCTGCAATCCGTCCTTTCCGGGCATGTTCATATCCAAGAGAATGATGTCCGGCAGAAACTGGCCGGCTTTTTCCAGCGCCTGCAATCCGTCCACGGCCTCAATCACCCTGTAGTGAGTGTTCAGTTGGGACTTGAGAAACCGCAACATGTCCGGTTCGTCATCCGCCACCAGCACACTGGGAAGGCCGCCATTTTGCGATGGGGACGCGGAGGCGGACGCCTCGACTGCGGCCGAAGCGGCGGGGAAAAGGGCGGCACGGCGATAAAGGTCGCCCAGCCATTCCTCAGATTGCGCCCCGGCAGGCGCTCCGGTCTTTGCACGGTCAGCTTCGTCGGCGGCCGGGATTGGCTCCAGTTTCGGCGCGTCCTCGGGCTTGGGCTGGAGGAAGGGAAGCTGGATGGTGAAGGTGGTGCCCTTGCCTTCCTCGCTCACGACGGAAACTTTGCCGTTCTGAATCTCGGTCAATTCCTTGACGAGGGACAGGCCGATGCCGACGCCCTGGTATTTGCGTTTGGAGGAGTTGTCCGCCTGCCAAAAACGGTCAAACACAAAGGGCAGGTTTTTTTCCGAAATGCCCACGCCGGTGTCCTTCACCGAGATGTTCAGGTGCTCGCCGACCTTTTCCACGCGCAGCGTGACGGATCCGCCCTTGGGCGTGAACTTAAGCGCGTTAAAGACAAGATTGAGAATCATTTTCTCCAGCTTGTCGCGGTCCGCCAGCACCGCTCCCAGGCCCGGTTCCACCCAGGTTTCCAGCCGCAATCCCTTGGCATCCGCCAT
>DATMLG010000272.1:0-14782 GCA_035570675.1 Verrucomicrobiia bacterium
AACCCATTGCGCTGGGGTATCACACCGGGCATTGGGAGATAGGATTGCTGGTCCAAGCCGCCGCCGGGGAATTTCGCGAGCTGAAGACAATCCCGTTCGCCGGATTTTGTTCCGATCCCTGCGATGGACGCACACAGGGGACGACGGGGATGTTTGACAGCCTGCCGTATCGAAATGACGCGGCGATTATTTTTCGGCGGCTGGCGCGTTCGCTGCCATTGCGCGCGGGAGTATTGGGCATCGCGACGTGCGACAAGGGGCTACCCGCAATGATGATGGCGCTGGCCGGGCTGCCGGATCTGCCGGGCGTGCTTGTTCCGGGCGGGGTCACACTGCCGGCCACGGGAGGCGAGGATGCGGGTGCGGTGCAAACCCTTGGAATCCGTTTTGCGCACGGAAAAGTCTCATTGTCGGAAGCGGCGGAACTGGGCTGCCGCGCCTGCGGTTCACCGGGCGGCGGCTGTCAATTTCTCGGAACGGCGGCGACGTCGCAAGTCGTCGGCGAGGCGCTCGGACTGTCGCTGCCGCATTCGGCGCTGGCGCCGTCGGGCCAGCCGGTCTGGCTGGACATGGCGCGGCGTTCGGCGCGGGCGCTGCATCAATTGAGTGAGCGCAAGCTGCCGATGCGGGAGATTTTAACCGATGCGAGCATTCAAAATGCGATGGTGTTGCACGCCGCGTTTGGCGGTTCCACCAATCTTCTGCTGCACATTCCAGCCATTGCGCATGCCGCGAAATTGCGATTGCCCACCGTGGAGGACTGGATTTCCGTCAACCACCGCGTGCCACGGCTGGTGAGCGTTTTGCCGAATGGCCCAATTCATCATCCAACTGTCCGGGTCTTTCTTGCCGGCGGCGTGCCGGAAGTCATGCTGCACCTGCGGAGATTGAATTTGCTCAATGCCGACGCGCTCACGGTCACGGGAAAAACCGTGGGGGAAAATTTGGATTGGTGGGAAAAATCTGAACGGCGCATAAGGTTTCGCGAACTGTTGCGTCAGCATGACGGCGTGGACGCGGACGAGGTCATTTTTTCGCCCGAGCAGGCGCGAGCGCGGGGTCTCGGAAGCACATTGGTTTTTCCGCGCGGCAATCTGGCGCCGGAAGGTTCGGTGGTGAAAGCGACGGCGATTGATCCTTCCATCGTTGATGCTGAAGGTATTTATCATCACGAAGGGCCGGCGCGGGTTTTTGTCAGTGAGAAGGACGCAATGGTCGCGATCAAAGGCGGCCAAATTCAGGCCGGGGACGTGCTGGTTTTGGCGGGCATCGGGCCGCTGGGCACCGGCATGGAGGAAACGTATCAGGTGACGAGCGCGTTGAAACATCTGCCGCACGGCAAACAAGTGGCGTTGCTGACGGACGCGCGATTTTCCGGCGTGTCCACCGGCGCGTGCATCGGGCACATCGGCCCGGAAGGTTTGGCGGGCGGCCCGATTGGGAAGATATTGGACGGTGACATCATTCGCATACGCATTGACCGGAACCGCGGCGAAGGGGCGGTTGATTTTGTGGGCGAAAATGGACGCCATTTCACGCCTGAAGAAGGGAGAAAAATCCTGTCGCGTCGCGCGACCAGAAAAGATCTGGCGGCGAATCCGGCGTTGCCAGACGACACGCGGCTATGGGCGGCGTTGCAATCGGCCGGCGGGGGAGCGTGGCGCGGGTGCGTCTATGACACGGAACGCATCATTGCTGCGCTCGAAGCGGGAAGACGAGGTTGAGCGAAATGCCCGGCCGCCGCGCCCGAGTGAAGGTGTGTAACATGTTGATGTTCTGATGGTACGGCGTGGGCTAAATTGGGCACGGGAAGGAAGACCAGTCCGGATTAAGCTGAATTGGAGGCTAAGGTTTGCCCGGAAATCTGCCGATAAGTTTCTGAGTGCCGGCATGGTAATGCGGCGCAGATGAGCGGACGAAAATGGCAATTATGGAATCCACAAACCAGACGGGAACAGAAGCGACCATGGAGTTCTCGAGCTTTACCAGCATCCAGAAGCTGGCCGCGCTCCTGCTGGTGCTCGAGGCGGACAACGCCGCGAAGCTGATGGCGCAGCTCGAGGAACACGAGCTGGAGGCGGTTTCCGCCGAGATGGTAAAGATGACGATGCTTTCGCAGGAGACGCAGCACGATCTGTTGCGTGAGTTCTCGACGGTGGCGGTGGAGGCGGCTTCATCGGTGCAGGGCGGGGCCGGACGGGCGAAGGGTTTGCTGGAAAAATCAGTGGGCACGTACCGGGCCGCGGACATCATCGGCCGGGTTTCACCGCAACAACCTTCGGTGGCGGCGATGGATCAAATTGTGGAGATGGACACGCGCCAGGTTTTCAACGTGCTCCGGCATGAACAGCTTCAAACGGTTGCGCTGGTGGTGAGTTATCTGCCGCCGGACAAGGCCTCGCAAATGCTTTCGCTCGTGCGGCCGGATCTGCGCGGCCGGGTGGTAGAACGGCTGGCCACCCTGGCGCCGACATCCATCGAGGTAGTTGAAAGTGTGGCGGAGGAATTACACCGAAAGCTGGCCGGAAACCGGACCCAGGCGTTGAGCCACACCGGCGGAGTAAAGGTGGCCGCCCAGGTGCTGAACGCGCTGCCCAAGGCCGAAGCCGACTCAATTCTCGACGCGATCAAGGAGCGCAATGCAGATCTGGGCGAAGAGGTGCTGAAGAAGATGCTCACGTTCGATGAGCTGCAAGGGCTGAACTCGAAGACCCTGCAGAAGATCATGCAGGAAGTTGACATGCGGACCCTGGCGGTGGCGTTGAAGACGGCCAGCGACGCCCTGAAAAAGGCGATGCTCTCGTGCATTTCGAAACGGGCGGCCGAGAACGTGCGCGAAGAAATCAGCTTTTTGGGATCGATCAAGGCCAAGGAGGTCGAAGATGCGCAATCGGAAATCATCGCGACCGTCCGGCGCCTGGAGGGCGACGGGGAAATTGATCTGGATGAAATCCGCCAGAAGCCGAGGTTTTAATCCCACGATGCCTGAACACATCCCTCACGCAACCACACCCAAGTGAACACCGAGCTTCCACCAATGCCAAAAAGCGAGGCGATGTCGCAAGCCGAGGTCGAGCGGCTGCTCGTGGCGACCGCGGAGCAAGCCGCCGACGCGACGCCCGGGCTGACGGAAGCCGGGCCGGACCAACAATCTCCATCGCGGCATGAGTTTCCGCAGGTTTCAGTTTTTTCCCCGTTGCATTTGCGCACGCTGCGCACGCGGCATGAGGAATATGTTTTGGCGTTGGGAAGCCGGCTGTCCGGGCAAATGCGCATGGATTGCGGTTTGAAGATGACCAAGCTGGAGACGGTGCGTTTCCAGCCCTTCATCAAGGGCCTGTCGAACCCGACACATCTGGTCCTTTTTCAATTGGATCCGCCCGGGAGCATTTGTCTGCTGGAGATTCCGCCCCGTCTGGGATTGTGCCTGATTGACCGCGAACTCGGAGGCCCCGGACTCTTTCCGGACGAGCCGCGGGACCTGACCAAAATGGAGATGCGCCTGCTTTCGCGGATGATTGATGTTTTCACGACGGAATGGTGCAATGTCTGGCGTGATGCGCTGGAGTTGCGGCCGGTGGTGCTGCGACACGAGACCTGCACCCAATTTGTGCATACTCACGCGCCGGACCTGATGCTGCTGGTGCTGGGCATCGAGGTGCGAATCGGCGACGTGGCGGAGCAGGTGCAGATGGTGTTTCCGGTTTCGATGCTGGAGCCGCTGCTGCTCAAGCTGGAACCGGAGGGAGGCAACCAGAAGGACAAGCCGGTCCAGCCCGCGGCTCCGACCCAGTGGAATCCGAGATTGAACAGCATCGAGATGCGGGTCAGCGCGGAATGGTTTGGGTTGGAAATAACCGCGGGACAACTGTCGGAACTCAAGCCCGGGGACATCCTGCCGGTGTCGGCGGCAACCGCGGGCCGGGTCCAGGTCTTGATTGACTCCGAGCCGAAATTTTTGGGGGAACTGGGAAAGTGCGGCCAGCAATGGGCCGTGAAGATCTCGGGCAAGCAAGGCGGTTAGAATGGAGGAGGTGCCGGAACCGTATTGGGTGGTATTGAAGCACCCGTTCTGCTGGCACGGGCTGTATCAGCCGTCACATGGTGATTGTTACAATGAAATTCGGCAGGGCCGCCAACGCCGTCCTCTCAAGAAAAAAATGAAAATATGTCATTATGCACCCCTGACCCCTTACTGACCCCTTAGGGTCACTTGTCGCCATCATCCTCTTTTAATTTGCGCAGCGTCCCGCGGGGGTCATTCACAAATTTCTTGGCCAAGGAGCCTTGAAAAGCTTCCAAAATCAAGGATGGCTCCGGTTCGAGCACTTGCCCGGTCTGCGTTACAAGTACACAGCCCAGCAGCTTGGCAAAATCGGATACTCTGCAAACCAACGCTTCACCGAAGGCTCGGGCATCGAGGCGAAACTCAATCCACTCCACCTTGCCGTCGTCATCGCGCCATACTGAAGCCATATTACCCCCATCTTGTCCCCAGATTCGCACCTGGGGCGCCCACGATTCGATCTCAGGAAATATGGAATCAATCATATCTTCAAAACCGGCATGTGGCTGATAATCCGACCACCAGTCGACAGTCTCCGGATCGTCGCTAGCAATTATCTCTCCCAGTCGCCCGTAATCGCCGCGTTTCGGAGATTCCGCTGGAAACAAATGCAATTTAAACTGCCATATGGCCATAACCTCACGTGGTGCTTGTTACAATGAAATTTGGGCAGGGCCGCCAACGTCGTCCTCTCAAGAAAAAAATGAAATATGTCATTATGCACGCCTGACCCCTTTACTTTATCGTATTTCGATTGTCTGCTTGTAAAGCCCTGTTGAGAATATCCCGGTCATTTAGAACCTTCGTAATTCAGTTGCAATTTGGCAGCCACGCCCGGAAGATTCCACAATCCAAACATTCTCGTTATTACGTTTCTGCACATAGTTAGTTTTTCTCTAATGCTATCCCCTTCGAGGCCGTCAACTGTTAGATTTGCGACCTTCACCCATTTGTCGTTAAATACACTTTCAGGAATTCTCAGCAGAATATCGAGGCAGTACCAAACAAACGACGGATCGGCTGGTCTTCCCAAGTTGATAAGCAATGCCCAAGCCAGCGGCGTCGGATTTCTGAACGCCTCATTGTACAGATGCGTTAGCGCGTGACGCCCTAGAATTAGCCTGCCAATAGGCGAAGCTATAACATAAAGAGATATCGATGTTTTCCAAGAGATCGGCGGTGGTTTTTCGTCTGACATAACTAATCAGTGTTTTGAATAATGCGTGCAAGTGCAAGTGTCAGTCCTCACTATTGCCACAAAATGTTGTTCATGTTTTTTCGTGCAAAAGGTTCGAGGCATCGGTCTGACTGCCCATTCGCAAACGTTCGGCTATCCGGCGAAGGTCATCATGGTATCCACCCGCAGCCGGGGCGCCAATTTCACCTTCTCCCTTATCCCCTTCCCGGCGCTTTGACAACGGCTTTTCCGCCCAAAATATTGCCGATGATTTGACAAAAGCGGGAAATAGCGTAGAGTCCAAGGCGTTGGTGACGGTGACAGAGGAGGAAAGACCCAGTTGATTTGGGATTTTCACGCGAATTGGCGTGAAGATGGGTTCTTTGACAATCTAAAAACAGGTGCGAGGCACGAGGCGTCTGGCTCGGGGCCGGCGGTCGTAGACCGCCGCTACAGCGCCGGGCTGGCCCGATTTTACGCAGCAATACGCGGGTCAAAATACGGCGGCGACTCGCGTAAACTCGGATAAACCCGCATAAACTCGCCTGACAGCGTCGGAGAAATTCGGAGACTTCGGCGAGCTCAGTCGAGTCGCGTGGAATGCGGAGTGCGGCTCTGCGGAAAGTCCAATGACGCTCGCCCTCATCCCGGCCTTCTCCCCCAGGAGAAGGAGGCGCCTGCTGGTGCGCGTTTAACGGGCATCAGGTCATGGGCGAGTTCCTGCTCCCGTAATGGATTCGGCGCCGGGTTCGGACCGCTTACGGTCCGGCTGGGACCGTCTGGGACCGCTTAAGGCCGCTTGAGCGAAAAGGCCGTTTCAGCGCCGACTAGCGTCGGCGGCTACCTGCCGGAGCGGCGGTTAAGCGGTCGGAGGTGGGAATAGGCGGGAGCTTAAGCGGGATTAAGCGGGACGAAAATCGGCCGCTTCCCGCTTAATCCCGGATATTCCCGCGTAATCCCGCATAATGATTTCGGATTTTTTTTGCGGTGAAGAGTTCGGGCAAGCACGGCGGCTGCGTGCCACAGCACCCTCACATTTGGCAGGGGGTGTTCGCGCTGAAAAGTGTGGCCTTGTAAAAAGGAGGGGTGTTAGATTTGACGGCATGTCAACCAGACCGCTTTTCTTCCAGAATTGTGCGCGCCATTTGTTCTCCACGCGCTTCATCCGAATCAACGCCGCCGCGCTGGGAGCGCTGCTAATGTTCGCAGCGAGGTCCTATGGCGCGGATATGGCGATGGCGCCTTCACCGCGTGACCGGGTTTCATTTAATGCGGACTGGCGGTTCGCCAAAAATGATCCCGACGGCACGGGCGATGCCCTGCGCTATGCGAACATCAAACCGTGGTTCATGGCGTCGGGTTCGGAGTTCAGCACGAACGGCTCGTTTCCGCGGCCGGATGGCGACCTCGCGGCGGATGTGACGTACACGCAACCGGGATTTGACGACAGCGGCTGGAGGAAGCTGAATCTGCCACACGACTGGGGTGTGGACGGTGGCTTCGATGCGAAACTGCCGGGCAACACCGGACGTTTGGCGTGGGCGGGCGTGGGCTGGTATCGGAAACATTTCAACGTGCCGGCGGAAGACCAGGGCCGGCAGGTTTACCTGGAGATGGACGGAGCGATGGCGTATCCGACGGTCTGGTTGAACGGGAAGTTTGTGGGCGGCTGGCCCTACGGTTACTCATCATTTTATCTCGACCTCACCCCTTACCTCAAGGCGGGCGCTGACAATGTGATTGCGATACGGCTGGACAATCCGCCGGCTTCATCGCGCTGGTATCCGGGCGGGGGCATTTACAGGAATGTATGGCTGGTGAAAACCTCGCCGGTGCATGTAGGCCAGTGGGGAACGTTTGTGACCACACCGCAGGTGATGAAGGACGCCGCGAAGGTAAATCTCAAGGTGACGGTGGACAACGACTCGTCGACGGACGCCACGGTGAAGGTTGGAACGGAGATATACGCAATTGATGCGGAAGGCAAAAAAACCGGGCCGATGGTGGCATCGGTTGAGCCGATCACGCTGAGCGTGGCGGCGAACACCAACGCGACCGGCGCGATGAGCCTGCAAATCAAGAACCCGGTGTTGTGGAGCCTGAAGAATCCCGCGCGTTACATGGCCGTGACGACGGTGAAACAGGACGACAAGGTGCTGGACGTGTATGAGACGCCCTTTGGCGTCCGCACCATTGAATTCACGGTGACGGACGGATTTTTGTTGAACGGCGAGCGGGTGCCGATCAACGGGGTTTGCGATCACCATGATCTGGGCCCGATTGGCACGGCCATCAACCTGCGCGCGCTGACGCGGCAGATAGAGTTGTTGAAGGAGATGGGCTGCAACGCGATTCGAACGAGCCACAACATGCCCGCGCCGGAGCTGCTGGATTTGTGCGACTCGATGGGAATGCTGGTGATGGATGAGTCGTTCGATTGCTGGGAAGGGAGCAAGCAGGGCCGGAATGGGAATGATTACGCGGTGCTGTTCAAGGACTGGCATGAGCGGGATTTGCGCGCCGAGGTGCGCCGCGACCGGAATCACCCAAGCGTCATCATCTGGAGCACCGGCAACGAAGTGGGCGAAATGGGCTCGCCGGCGGGCGTGAGAATCGGCAGGGATTTGCAGCAGATTGTGCATTCGGAAGACACGACCCGGTATGTGTCAGTGGCCTGCAACAATGCGAATGCCGCATTCAACGGTTTTGCGAATGTTGTGGATGTTTTCGGGTACAACTACAAGCCCACGAGGTATGGCGCGGCCCGCGAAGCCAACCCGGCGAAGGGCATCTACGGCAGCGAGACGGCGTCAACGATCAGCACGCGCGGCGTATATACGTTTCCCGTTTCCACGGCGTATGACTTCTCCATCAACGCCGAAAACGGGGAGGACGTCGCCAATCACCAGGTAAGTTCGTATGACATATATCGTCCGCGCTGGGCGACCTCGCCGGACGTTGAGTTTGCGGCGCAGGAGCGCAATCCGTATGTGGCCGGGGAATTTGTGTGGACCGGGTTTGATTATATCGGCGAGCCCACGCCCTGGGGCGAGGGCAATGATCCTTCGCGGAGTTCGTATTTCGGCATTCTCGATTTGTGCGGGTTCAAGAAGGACCGGTTTTATCTTTACCAGGCGCATTGGCGGCCGGAACTGCCGATGGCGCACATACTGCCGCATTGGACATGGCCGGACCGCGTCGGCCAGGTGACGCCGGTGCATGTTTATACCTCGGGCGACGAGGCGGAATTGTTCCTGAACGGGAAATCGTTGGGACGGAAGAAAAAGGAACCGTTTCAATTTCGTCTGCGGTGGGATGATGTCGTTTATGCGCCGGGCGAACTGAAGGTAGTGGCCTACAAGGATGGGAAGAAGTGGGCGACGGACACAATGAAGACGGCGGGCCCGGCGGCGAAGGTGAAGGCCGAGGCCGACCGCGCCACCATCATGGCCGACGGCGCGGATTTGTCCTACGTGACAATGACGGTGCAGGACAAGTCGGGCGTGATAGCGCCGCGCGCGAACAACCACCTGGTGTTCAGCATCAGCGGCCCGGGAGAAATTGCGGCAGTAGATAATGGGGATCCGACCTGCCTGGAACCGTTTCACGCGACGGAACGGAATGCGTTCAACGGGCTTTGCCTGGTGATTGTGCGCGCGACCGGCCCCGGCCAGATTGTGTTACAGGCGACATCGCCGGATCTCAAGACGGGCGAGGTGAAGATTGAGGCGAAGGCTCCGGCTGAGTAATTGGGATTCCAATCAAACCCGGTTCAGGAACGCGCGATGAGGAAGGCCTTGAGTTCGGCGGCAATCTTGCCGCCGAAGCCGGGCACTTCGGCGATTTTTTCCACGGTGGCGAGGCGGAGGCGGTGGACGGAGCCGAATTTCTTCAGGAGCGCGGCCTTGCGCTGGCCACCGATGCCGGGGAAATCGTCAAGGATGCTCTCGGAGATTTTTTTAAGGCGCAGCGAGGCGTTGTAGGTATTCGCGAAACGATGAGATTCATCACGAACGCGCTGGAGAAGCTTGAGGGCACCGCTGGCGTGGGACAGACGCAGGGGTTCGCTTTCGCCGGGACGATAAATTTCCTCGAACTCCTTGGCGAGACCGATGACGGGAATGCGCCCGAGGCCAAGCTTTTCCAGTTCGGCGCAGGCCATGCCCAACTGGCCCTTGCCGCCGTCAATGAGGATCAGATCGGGGAAGCCCGGCGAACCGGTTTTCTTCGCCCTGGTCCGAGCGCCGGCCTGTCCATCTACAGAGGCAGAAGTAGTTTTCGATTCTTTCAGCAGGCGTGAGTAACGTCGACGAACGACCTCGGCCATGGACGCGAAATCGTCCTGGCCTTCCACGGATTTGATTTTGAACTTGCGGTAATTGGAGCGGTCGGGCCGGCCATTCTTGAAACTGACGAGGGAGGCAACGGCGAAGGTGCCGCTGATGTTGGAGATGTCGAAGCCCTCTATGCACACCGGCGGCCCGGGCAGGCCGAGCGCGCGGCCAAGTTCCGCGAGATCACTTTGCGGATCAAGGGCGAGCGGCAGGGTGTAGGGCATGCGGTCGAAGGACTTGCTTTTGGCGGTGCTGTGGCGCAGGTCCGAGATGGCGTCGCGGTACATCGCGGCGCGTTCATAATTCTGCGCGAGCGCGGCCTTCTTCATTTCCCCCTCAAGTTGTTCGCGCATTTCCTCGCATTGGCCGGAAAGAAAGTCGCAGCCGGCAAGGACTTGATTGAGATATTGCTCGCGCGTGACGTTGCCGATGCACGGGGCGGTGCAGAATTTGAGGTTGCCGTAGAGGCAATGCTTGTAATCGCGCTCGTTGGGAGTGAGCGGACGGCAGCCACGGAGATGGAACTGGCGCCGGATGAGATTCAACGTGTTGCGGAGCGCGGCGGAATGGACGAACGGCCCGAAGTAGCGCGCGCCATCGTCCTGCTTGAAGCGGGTGAGGGTGAAGCGCGGGATGGGGTCGTTGAGGTTCACCTTGAGCATGAGGAACCGTTTGTCGTCGCGGAAGCTGATGTTATAGCGCGGATGAAACTCCTTGATGAGCTTGCTCTCGAGCAGCAAGGCCTCGGGTTCGTTGCGGACGACATGGACATCCAGGTCGTGGATGGCCTCGACGAGGGCCTTGAACTTGGGGTCCCAGCCGAGACGGCGGGAGGGTTGGAAATAGGAACTGACGCGACGGCGCAGATCGCGAGCCTTGCCCACATAGATGACCGTGCCAAAACGGTCCTTCATCAGGTAAATGCCCGGCTTGTGGGGCAGCTCTTGAAGCTTTTTGCGGATGGGCGACGGCGTCGGCACTGACTAGAAGTTACAACCAATGCCAATAGCCGCAAGCCATTCGTGACGGGGTGGAAAGGATTCGGCCTTAGAGCAGCCAGAGAACTATGTTTTCGCCCATTCCGGATTTTCCATGAAGGCGTAGCAGATGAGATGGCAGATGGCCATCTGGGCGTCCTCAACGCGGCCGTAATGGGTGGAATCAATGACCACGGCGTCGCGCGCGATTTCCGCCATGCGCCCGCGTTTGCCGCCGACGAGAGCGATGGTGTGCAGCCCCTTCGTGTTCGCCCATTCCAACGCCTTGACGACGTTGGGGGAATTGCCACTGACGCTGATGGCGAGCACGAGGTCGCCGGAGCGCCCGTAGTTTTCAAGCTGACGGACGAAAATCTGGTCGTAGGCGTAATCGTTGCCGAGGGCGGTCATCCAGGAGACGTTGTCGTTGAGGGAAATGACGCGGAACCGGCGGCCGACCTTGTCCGAGGAGCCCTTGCCAAGGTCGGTGGCAAAATGGGAGGCATTCATGGCACTGCCGCCATTGCCGAAGACGAAAATCTGGCGATCCTCTTTGAGCGCCTTGGCGAAAGTCTGGATGAGCCGGGCGACGGCGTCGGCGGGAATTGAATCCAACGCCGCTTTTTGGGCCTTGAGGTAATCGTTAATCCAAGGGTTCATGGGAACAAGATATCAGTTTTGCGCCGGAAGTCATAGCGTGAACTTTTCGGGAGAGCGGGCCGGGGGTTACTTCTGATAGACGCTGACGCGGGCGGGCGGAACATTAAGCCAGACAATCCGGGAGAGGATGGGGCGGAAATGAGCCTCGGCCTTGGGCGGCCCGCTGGCGATGCGATAGGTATATTGGACGAGACGGCCGCCGGGCAGGAGCAGGGAGCGGACTTTTTTGGCGAGATCATCCGCGACGCGGGCCCGGAAATTGCGGAGGGGCAGGCTGCAAAAAACGGTGCCGACGCCATTCACGTGGGGGGCGTGCTGCTTGAGGAGCTGGTCGAGTTGAAAGGCGTCGCCGGTGATGATGATGGCGCGGGGAAAGCGGGCGCGGAGTAGGTCGGCCATCTTGGGAGATTTTTCGATGGCGATGAGGCGGTCTTCGCGCAGGCCGCGATTGATGAGCGCCTCGGTGACAGAGCCGGTACCGGGGCCGAGTTCGAGGGCGTAGGCGTCGCCATCACGCGGCAGCCAGCGGGCCATGGCAGCCGAGAGTTTTTGGGAACTGGGCAGAATTGCGCCGATTTGATGCGGGCGAAATACAGCCTCCACGACGAACAGGCAGGTGGCGCTGAATCTGGCCGCGAGCGGCGTCCTGGTTTTTACTTCGGCATTCATTATAAAATCCACGGCAAACACGCGGTCAACCCGTCCCGCGCACCAGCCAAGGCAGCTAAACCATAGACTCGCGGGGCGGGGCAGGCCAGAATAAAACTGATGAATTTTCAGTCATGTGCGACGGGGCGCGGATATTCATTTCGTTTCCGCGCAGATTACGATAAAACGCGGGCATGAAAGCAACCGTGGAACATCTGGGCTTGCCCGCGCGGAATCCCGTGGCGTTGAAGGATTGGTATGTGAAGGTGTTGGACGCGGAACTGGTGTTTGACAACGGTCAGACGCCGCCGGCCTTTTTTTTGGCGCTGGAGGGCGGTTTGATGCTGGAGATTTACCAGGGTGGAAGCTGGTTTGGTGAAACGGCCGACAATTCACTCGCCGGCTGGCGGCATCTGGCACTGCGGGTGGATTCCATCGAGGTCGCTAAAGCGGAGTTGGAGGGGAAGGGTGTGGATTTTACCGAGGCCATCAAGCCTGCAGGCGGCGGCGGACGGGTGCTGTTTTTCCGAGATGCGGAGAACAACCTGCTCCACCTGGTAGAGCGACCCAGGGACTCAGTTTTTTACACGCGGACCTGAGCAGTCAGCGGGGAGCGTGGAATAGTTCCCAGATCAGGAGCAGGGCCCGGGCAAAATCCCGCGGACGCTTGGCCATCCAACTGGTGACCTTTTCCGGCGCAAACCAGCCGCCGGTTTCAATCTCGTCAGGATGCAGCGTGAAGGGGCCTTCGGCCTCGAGGCGGTACACCCAGACAAATTCCTGGCCGGTTTCGGGGCGGGCATTGATCTTGAAAAGACGCACCGGGGCGGAGGTGGTCTTGAGGCCGATTTCCTCATGCAATTCGCGCACGGCGCAGGCGTCGTAATCTTCGCCGGTGTCGAGATGTCCGGAGGCCGAGGAATCCCAGGCGCCGGGGGCCGTGTCCTTGTGCATTGAACGTTTTTGTAGAAACACCTCGCCGCGCCGGTTGAAAACGAGCACATGCACGGCGCGATGCTTGAGGCCCAGCCGATGCACCTCGCCCCGGGTTTGCTGGCCAATGACTTCGTCATGGTCGTTGACGACATCGAAAATCTCACGGGCATTTTGAGCTGGGTTGACTTCCGACCACTTAACTTGCCACGGGGCACATTCAAACGACCTCTTCCATTCTTCCCTAACCTTGAAATCACCCTTTGTCTTGATCTTGGTTTCCAGGTTCAAAGCCATCTTATTTTCCAATAGTTTTGTCAATTCAGTGTGACGGTCCCGATCTTCGGGTAATGCTGGATGCGTCGCTTGCGTAGTTTTTCCCAAATGGAAAGCTTCTTTCCAGCGAAGCCAAATATTCCATTTTTCCAAAGCAAGTTGAAAGGTTCCTTGATCAATTGGTGAAATGGAAAATTCATCAGAAAACTCATCCTGAGAATCATCGAAGATGCATTGATAAAAGTGGGGTTTGCCCTTGAAGTCCGCTATGCCAGACCGAGGGCCGTCGTAATATTTCAATACCGTATAAACCGCCTCAAAACCCGAATCCAGTGGCACGCTCATAATCAGATGATATTAAATGCGAGCAGGTTTGTAAGTTCGGCAAATTGTTCGAGGCTGACCTGTTCCGCGCGGATTTGCGGCGAAAGGCCCAACTGCGCGAACGCCTTAACCAGCTTGTCCTCGGGCCATTCCTTTTTCAAGAGCTTGAACATCATCTTGCGTCGTTGCGAAAAGCCCAATTTCACGAGCCTGACGAACACCGCATGCTGTTCCAGTGGCAGCAGCAGTTTTTCACGGCGGATCAAAACGACGCAGGCGGAGTCAACGTCCGGCGCGGGAAAAAAACAATCGGCAGAAATCTTGAAATGGTCGAGCGGCTCGTAACGCAGTTGCACGAGCAGCGAAAGGACGCCGTAATCGTCATCACCGGCGCGGGCGACGAGGCGGCGGGCGACTTCGAGCTGGAGGGTAGCGACCAGGCGCTGTGGGCAGCCGGCGGCCTGCGCCAGTTCCACGAGCAATGGCGAGGCGACGGAGTACGGCAGGTTGGAGACGAGTTTCCAATCGCTCCAATCGCGTTTCTCGCGCCGCAGATAAGCCAGCGCGTCGTCGTGCACCAAGGCAAGATTGTTGGCGGCGACAAATCTTTCACACAAGAACTCCAACAGCCGCCGGTCCATCTCGATGGCCAGGACTTCACCCGCGCGGGCGACGAGCAGTTCAGTGAGCGGCCCCAGGCCCGGGCCGATTTCCAGAATGCGGTCGGCGGCGGTGATTTGCGCGGCATCCGCGATGCGGCGTAGCTGGTTGCCGTCGTGGAGAAAATTCTGGCCGAGGGATTTGGTGAGTTGAATTCCCCGCTGCGCCAGGACTTCGCGGATTTCGGAGAGTTTCATTTCAGAACGCCGGCGAGGGCCTTCACGGCCTTGGCCAGTTGCGACCGGGTGATGGTGAGCGGGGGGGTGAAGCTGATGACGTTGGCGTGCGGGCCTTCGGGCAGGAAAATGAATCCCGCGCGCAGCAATTCCTTGATGGCCCGCAGGGCCGGGAGCGTGGCGGGCACGCCGCCCGGCAGGCAAAGTTCCACACCGGCCATCAGGCCAAGACCGCGGACGGAAACTAGCAGTTCCTTGGGCTTGATGGAGGCTTGCAGCGACCGGAGCAAATATTTTCCAAGCAGCGCGCTACGATGGACAAGGTTGTGCGCACGGATTTCCGCAATTTGGGCGAGGGCCATGGCGCAACCGACCGGGTGGCCGAGAAAAGTGCTGGTGTGGATGGCTTCGCCGCCCGACACGGGCCATGCGGCGTCCATGAGGTCCGCGCGGCCGACGCACGCCGAGAGCGGAAAGCCGCCGGTCAGGGCCTTGCCCAGGCAGATGAGATCGGACGCGGTACAGGTGTGTTCGCAGGCGAACCACTTTCC
>DATMLG010000273.1:0-4537 GCA_035570675.1 Verrucomicrobiia bacterium
ATGTCTCATCACTGGACTGCGTGTCTATATTGAGGGGCACAATGGCGGGCGGGCGGGGCTGACGGCGGCGGTTCGGACAAACCGCCATCGCATTGGCGCGCCAAATGAAGAAAATGCCAAAAACGCCGAAAACGGGAATGCGACTTGCTTCTTTGGCCCGTGATGCTGGATGCGTTGGGCGCCCGAAACGCCTGTCATTCGCAGAACTTTAAGCGACCGACGACAAATAACTATGGCAGACCGCCCCAAAATCCTGTTACTGGATGACGACCAGGATTTGTTGGATTTGTACAAGGAAATCCTTTCCCAACTGCCCAGCCGCCCCGAGATTTTCACATCCACCAACGGCCCGCGCGCGCTGGCCATGATGGACGCCGAGCCGTTCACCGTGCTCGTTTGCGATCTTAACATGCCGAAAATGGACGGCCTGCAGGTGCTGTCCATCGTCCGCCGCAAGCTTCCCGAGCTGCGGACCGTGGTGCTGACTTCCATCATTGACGAACAATTTCGCTCGCGCGTCTACGGCCTGGGCGTGGATCTCTACTGGCAGAAGCCCGGCACCGGCGAGGAGATCAAACAATTTCTGGATTGCATCGAATCATTGCTCGGACGCGAGGCCCACAAGGGCGGTTTCCGGGGCGTGCAGAGCAAGAGCCTCGTGGACATCATCCAGTTGGAATGTCTTTCGCAGAATTCGCTGGTCCTCAAAATCATCAACGGCCCCCTGGAAGGCAGGATCTGGATCCAGAACGGCGAGGTGATTGATGCCGCCACCGACGAGCTTGGCAGCGAGGAGGCGTTCCGCCGGATTCTTTCGTGGCGCGCGGGCAATTTTGAATCCCTGGCGCCCGACCCGAGCCGCCCCCGCACCATCATGAACTCCTACCAGGGGCTGTTGCTGGAAACGGCGCAGGCGGCCGACGAGGCCGTGGTGCAGAAGGACGGAACCACCAGTTTCACCAAGAAATCGTCCTCGCCGCTGGCCACCCTGGCGCGCTATCCCGGCGTGGAATTCATTCTGGTCCTCAAACCCGGCGCGGACAAAAAGTTCGACGCGCGCGGCCTGGAGAATCCGCAGCCGGTCGCCGAATGGGGGCGCAACACGCTGGAGCAATTTCGTTCGCTCGGGGACCGTTTGCGCGCCGGTCCGTTGCACGAAATGGACGGCCTTGGCCCGCAGCGCCATGTTTCCCTGGCGCCGTACGAGAACCGCGACTTTTGCGTCGGCTGGCAGCACAGCCTTTCCAGCGAGCAACTCGGTGAAGCGATGAAAAAACTCCTTACTTTATGGGCCTCCTAAGCTTTTTATTTGGAAAATCCGCCGACCTGCTGCCCCTGCCGAGCGGCAGCTTCACCGTGGACTGCGACGGGCGCGTGCTCGCGTCGACCCTGCCGCACTCGTATCCGACGGCGTTCGCGCAGGACATCGCAACCGAGGTCCTCACGGCATTCAAGGCCGCGCGGGACGCCCGCATTCCTTTGGCCGAAATGATGATCCGCTACTCTAGCCTGAAGCTGACCGCCCGCGAGCTGCGCGGCGGGGCCATCATTTTCCTGACACCGCAAACGCTTTCGTCCCAGACCAAATAGCCAGTCCAACAAACATCCCTATGCAACAGAAACAAATGAACCAGCTGATTCAGCAGTTGGAGAACTACACGGAGTGCTGGAAACAGTTCAACCATTTCGTGAACGTCGCGCGGGGGAAGAAGTTCACCCACGAGGACGAGGCGGAGTTTCTTGAAGTGAAGTCCGTCATCATCCAGCAGATGGAAATGGTGCTTGCGTCCATCGAGGCCGGCTCCCCCAGCAAGGAGGAAGTCCTCACCCTCATCGGCAGCGCGCCGTCCCTCCGCTACCTCAGCGAGATGAACGACTCCGCCATCCGCAACGTCGAGAGCCAGTGGCACAAGCTGTACATCGGCTGGCACTCCGTCCTCGGGCAGCTCAAGGTCCACGAGCGCCAGAACGCCTCGAAATCGTTCCTCGCCCAGATGCTGGAAAAGAAATGAGCCGCGCCGCGCAGAATCCAGAATCGAGCAGTCGGCCTTTGCGGTCCGACCCTTTGGCGTCCTGACTTTTCGATTCTGAATTCTTCCAACGGCTGCTCAACCGCCCAACCAGCCGGAGCGCCTCCTCCACGACCCAAGTGGCGTCGAAAATCCTTAACTTAACTTGCCGTGCGAGCCGTCGCAGAACGGCTGGGTGGCGGAATGTTTGCAGGCGCACCAGGCGACGGTTTTGGCTTCGGTGATTTCCACCTTTTGCGGCACAAAGCCGGTGCCGCGGTGCGAGCCGTCGCAAAAGGGCTGGCTCTTGGACCGGCCGCAGGCGCACCAAAAATAGGTGCCGGGCGCAACCTTCTGCACGATCGGGCCTTTCTGGAAAACAATGGGGTCGCTCATAAATTCGTTTTGTGTTTAGAGGGGAAGAGTCAGTGAGAAGGGGATTGGGTGCAAGGAAAATGGGGAACACCAAGAAGATGGGTGGTGCATTCCAGCGCTGCTCGGGAACATAATGAAACCCTCCCCCTTTGTCCCCCTCCCACGCGCTCTTTGGCGCGTGGGAGGGGGAATATAAATGTTTCGACGGTTTACCCCGGGTGGCGGCTGCTAATCGCAGCCTTACCCGGGGCTATTCTCGTATGGCCCCGATGGGGCCGCCAGTAAGCCGCGCTATGCGCGGAGGTTCGAGGCTCGCCTTCACCCTCCGCCTTCGCCAAGGCTTCGGCGGACAAGCGGCCCTCTTCCTCAGGAGAGGGAGAAACGATTTCAGCCGCGGTTGCAAGGAGACGCGTTTGGCGAATTTCGTTTTCAAAGGGCGGTTTCCATGCTTTTGTGCGGCAACCGATGATGATTATATAAGTCATGGCAATGAGCCGGTTGAAACGCGGGTTGCGCGCCACGCTGCTGGGGATGGTGGTGAACATCATTCTCGTGGGCGGGAAAATGGCGGCGGGAATCCTGGGGCATTCGCATGCGCTGGTGGCGGACGCGGTGGAATCGCTGGCGGACATTTTCAGCTCGATCGTGGTGTGGCGCGGACTGGTGGTGGCGGAGGAACCGGCGGACGAGGAGCATCCTTACGGGCACGGCAAGGCGGAGCCGATTGCGAGCGCAATGGTTTCCACGATGCTGCTGCTGGCGGCGGTGGGCATCATGGCAAAATCCGTGCAATCCATGGGCCGCGGGGAGCATCCCGGCCCGCGCGCGTTCACGCTGATCGTTCTCGTGGCGGTGATTGTCATCAAGGAATCGCTGTTCCGCTTTGTGAAGAACGAGGCCGTCTCGGTGGAAAGCACCGCAGTGCACACGGACGCGTGGCACCATCGCAGCGACGCCATCACGTCGCTGGCGGCGGCGATTGGGATCACGGTTTCGCTGGTGGGCGGGCCGCGTTACGCGAGGGCGGACGACGTGGCGGCGATCGTGGCGGCGGGAATCATCGCATTCAACGGCTGGCGGCTGTTGCGGCCGGCGCTGGATGAATTGATGGACACCTCGCCGAACCGGGAGTTGATCGAGCAGATCCGGCAGACGGCGGAGACGATTCCAGGGGTGGAGCGGGTGGAGAAATGTCTCGTGCGGAAGACAGGCCACCGATATTTCGTGGACATGCACGTGGAGGTGAGCCCGGAGATGAGCGTGCAGATCAGCCACGGGATTGCGCATAATGTAAAGGACAAGGTGCGCGAGAAATTTCCCGCGGTGCGGGACGTGCTGGTGCACATTGAACCGCTGGGCGGCCCGGCGATGGGAATGATGGATGAGGAGGCGTAAGAGTCTCATGTGAATTTGTCCAGGGACGGCGACGGGAGTTCTTGGGCACAAATCATGGAAGCTGGAGCAGTTTCGGGCCAGTGCGTATTTATCCGGAGGCAGAATTTCACCGTGCCGCCATTTTCGAATTGCATTTTTCCTCGGAAGGCGTAAAACCGCAGCATAAGAGAAGTGCACCATTCAAGTTAGGAAACCTAAACCCATTGAGTAACTATGAAAGCCAAACTTCATATTATATTTGCCGGGCTTGCGCTGCTGGCGGGCGCTTACCAGGCCTTTGCCCAGAGCGTCATGTTCACCTACCAGGGACGGGTGACGGACAACGGCACGAACTTCAACGGCGGCGGCCAGTTCCAATTCGCCTTGGTCACCGGCACGAACGCGAACGTCACGGCCACGGCCACGGCCGGCCTGTCAGGCCAGTTCGTCGTCAGTTACAATGTCACATCCGGCGGCAACGGTTACGTGAGCGCTCCGGCGGTGACGGTTTCCGGCGGGGGCGGATCCGGGGCGACGGCCCACGCCCTCATCAGCGGCGGCGTGGTGACGTCGGTGGTGGCCGACACCGCGGGCTCGGGATATACGAGCCCGCCGATGGTGACGATTGCAGCGCCGCCACCGAACATCAACTACACGACCTATTGGAGCAACGACGGCACGAGCGTGAACGGCGGCGAGCCGGCGGCGGCGTTGAACGTGGGGGTGACCAACGGACTGTTCACGGTGGTTTTGGGCGACACCAGCGTGGCCAACATGTC
>DATMLG010000274.1:0-16432 GCA_035570675.1 Verrucomicrobiia bacterium
AACGTTGACGGCAAGGTCGTGTTCAGTGGGGTGGCCTTTGCCTGGGTGGAATTGGCGCTTTCGCCGTTCGTGTTGACGGCGGAAACCACGTAATAGCAGGTGCTGCCGTTGGACAAGCCGGTGTCCAAATAACTAAGGGCAGTGGGTGAGGCGATCGTGGCATATGGCCCGCCATTCGTGAGAGAGCGCTTAACATTGTAACTCGTGGCTGTGGGAGAAGCGACCCAGCTCAACGCAATTTCCTGATTGCCGGGAACCGCCTGGATTCCATTGGCCAGCCCGCGCGAAATTCCCGGCTGCGCGCCAACCACCGTTTCTCCCATTGGCGGCAGGGGCGGCCCGTTGACGGGAAGGAATTCCACCCACGCCAGATCATAACCAAGCGAGACCACATTGAATTGCGCCGAGCAAAGGCCCGAGTTGGTAATCACGACGTTGGAGACAACGTATGTCGAATAAATCGTGTAGCTGGCGTAGGGCGCTGGAAGGGTGATGACGCCTGAAATGTCGTTGCTGCTGACGACCACCGTGCCGTCCGTGCGGGACAGGTTCATGAGACTGATTCTCATCTGCCCGCCAGCAGCGCCCCCGGCGTAACGAATGAAGAGGTTGTAGGTTCCCGGTGTGGAGTTGACCGTGTGCCGCTGCCATTCCCCCGCATCGTTCCAACCGACCTTCAACAGCGTCCCCGGATCGTCACAGGTGGTTTCATCGACGCCGTCGTCGCGGCCAAAAAAGCCGCTGTTCCAAGCGGGGCCGGAGACGCCCTCATTGATGTCGGATTCTGAAACAGTGTCCGAATAGACGACGTTTGAATCACCCATGTCGTAATCGACGGCAAAAATAGCTCCCGGAATTGTGAGGCCGCTCTTGTAAGGCAGGCCGTATTGGGAGAATCCCTGGTTTACGAAGTTGATCGTGGCCGGGCGGGTCAAGGAGTCCGCCACCTCGGTATGAACCAGGCAATTGGAAAAATTGGCAGCTTGCGCGTAACCGATGAGCCAGTTGAAGGCGTTGGTCACGGATGGTTTGGGAAGGCTGTTGCCGGAGGCCCAGTAGGCCTTGAGCGTGTTCCAGCCGGCGGTCTGTGGATTTTCCACCAGCGTGTACCACAGGGTAGACTTGTACGCCCAAAAACAATGGCCCTCCGTGATGGTGGCGGTCTGGCCGTTGGCATTGAGAGTAACCGGGTTTTCGTACGTCGTCGCGATAATCCGATTGTACCAGCGGGTGGAATTCAATCCGAATTCGCCGGCCCAATCCGGAACATTCGCGCCGACTGCCGTCGCCCGGTTGTCCGTTCCCAACGGCAGCGCGCTGCCGTAATCGTGATCCGAAAAACTCCAGTCGGGGTCCGTCCAACCGTTGTTCACATCATAAAGCGTGCTCGCGTAAACGTCGCCCTCGCAGAACAGCAGATGATTGGTGTCAACCGCACGGATGGTGGAGATCAGGGCGGCATAAGTATCGGAGAGATAGGGGCTGCCGACTTGCAGACTTGGAGAACTGGTATTTACGGGCTCGTTGAGCAGGTCGTAACCGCCGATCCACTGGTTCGTCGCATAACGTGCGGCAATGCGCGCCCAGATGTGTTTGGCCAGCGCGAGATTGGGCGGGCTGGCGAAAACACTGGCCGTGTTGGTATTGAGGGTGCCGCCGTAGTTCGTCACGGCCCAGTTGTTGGGTCCGCCGGGCGCGCAATGCATGTCAGGGATGACATAAATGGAATTGCTCTGGCACCACGCCAGCAGGTTGTCAAAATGCTTGAAGCCGGTGTTGATGTCGTAGCCGTTGCTGGGATAGTTGTTGGCCCAATTGGTGACTTGAAAAAACTCTTCAAAAGTGAAGGGCACACGCACGCTGTTGAAACCATGGCCGTGCAGATAGGCGATGTCCGGTGCGCTGATAAAATTGGTCCAATAGGCGTCGAGCACCTGGGCGGTCAAGTTGGTGTCGCCGCCGAGCGCGTCCTGGATGGCGGCGGTGAAGGCGTCATAATAATTGTTGATGCCGCCGCTGCCCGTCCCGGCGTTGGCGTAGCTGGGCAGGCTGAGATTTCCCATCATGTAATATTCCGGCCAAAGCCAGCAGCCCAAATCAACTCCGCGCAGGATGATTGGATTATTATTGAGATCCAGGTTGGTCACGCCGTTGGCATGCAGGAAACCTGCTTGCGCTGGCGCCAGCTTTAGCAACGAAAAAGCGATACAGAGGAGCCAGAGCATTCGGCAACGGCGTGACGGGCCCATGGGAAGAGAGCGAATCAGAGGACTCGGTAATCTGCGGGTACACCGCCATTGCTGGTTCGCAGGAATCACAGAGTTGTGGTATCCTACTCTACTCTATTATGTAATAAAGTCCAGTACAAAACCGTCTTCATGCCGCTTGAAAGGCCTGTAGCCGGAAATTGACGCCGTTCAAATCGTCCGCTCCATTATTGTCCGGCTTGGAACGGGAAGGGCAAAAATCGGGCGATTGCAAGCCAAAACGGAAAAATTCGGGAGAAACTTTGAACTTTCAAGCGCGAGGAAAATATTTATCATGCTCCGCAGTGAAACCAGCACGCCATGCCCGTTGCGGCCCGGCGCGAGTGCTATGTTTGCTGGTGTTTGTTTCCTGTGGGGCTTCATTCCTCCGAGGCCAGCAGGTCCAATTGCCAGAACTGACCACCGCCGAGCAAGTACGCGCCTTGTCGGCGGCGGAGGCTGCGCGGCATTATCCGGTCCATTTGCGAGGGGTGATCACGTTTTTTGATCAGAAGGAGTTCCTTCGCTTTTTTCAAGATGACACCGGCGGCATTTATTTCTACCTGCCGGATTCCCAGTTGGATCCGGCCCTTAAACCGGGCGCGTTGATCGATTTTGTCGGTCACTCCAGCCAGGGGGAATACGCTCCCATCGTGGAGCCGGAAAAAATCCGGGTGCTTGGCCCCGGAACATTTCCAGCCGCCAAACCGGTGGGCATGGAACAATTATCCAGCGGCCAGGAGGACAGCCAGTTTGTTGAAGTCCACGGGGTGGTGCGTGCGGTCCGTTTTGACCAGCGCAACAAATACAACCTGCTCGACCTGGCCATAAACGGAGATCGCCTTACTGCCCAGCTCAGGAGCCTGCCGGGGGCTTCCAACCTGGACTTGGTGGGCAGCACCGTCACGGCGCGGGGAGTTTGTCTGAGTCGTTTCAACCGGCAGCGGCAGCTGTTCAGTTTCCGGCTGCTGATTGAACGCCCGGAAGACATTGTGGTTGACAAGTCGCCACCGGCAAAATCCGCCGATATTCCGGCCAGGCCCATTAGCAGCCTTCTCCGATTTACGCCTGATGGCACTTATGGATACCGGGTCAAGGTTACCGGCACCGTCATTTATCGCCAAAACGAGGACACATTGTACATCCAGGATGCCACCGGTGGCCTGTTTATTCAGACCGTCCAGTCCGGCAGTCTCCTGGTCGGCGACCAGGTGGAGGTGCTTGGTTTTGCTGCACGCGGCGAATACACCCCGTTGCTGCAAGACGCGACCTTTCGAAGGCTTGGGGGCGGATCGATCCCGAAGCCCGATGAAGTCACCGCTGATCAGGCATTGCAGGGTGAACATGATTGCCGCCTAGTTCGAATCGACGCCAACCTCCTGGATCGTGGGCGAAATAATCAGGAACAATTCCTACTGCTTGAGTCCGGAGGGACGATCTTCCAGGCGTACCTGGAACGCAAGGCGGGCGTTGATTTTGCTTATCTCCGCAACGGGAGCAAAATCGCCGTCACCGGAGTCTGTCTAATTGACCCGGGAAATGAGAACGACTGGCGGGCTGCCTCAGATTGGCGGGCAAAGTCCGTCCGAATTCTTATGCGGACGGTGGGGGATGTCACCATTCTTCGCTCCGTACCATGGTGGAATTTACAAAAACTGCTTTGGATCCTGGGAATTCTGGGTGTGGTGCTCTTGCTGGCTTTTGCCTGGGTGGCCGTCTTGCACCGGCGCGTCCGGGAGCAGACCCAAATCATCCGGCAGAAGCTCGACATGGTGGCGTCGCTCAAGGAGCGATACGAGGATTTATTCGAAAACGCCAATGATGTGGTTTATACGCATGACCTGACTGGCCGCATTACTTCCATCAATCAGGCTGGCGAGACTCTCTTGCAACGGCCACGCCACAACATTCTGTCGCGGAACATTCTGGAATTTGTGGCCCCTGAACAACGCCCCGCTGCGCAGCAATGGCTGGAACAAGTCGCAAAGGGCGCCATCTCCACAACCTTGGAATGGGATTTTGTGGGCGCGAAGGGCCAGCGCGTCCTGCTGGAAATCAGCACCCGCCTGATTGAGCAGGCAGGGAAGGCAGTCGAAGTCGAGGGCACCGCGCGCGACATCACTGAACGCAAGCGGCTGGAGAGGGAGATTCTGGAAATCAGCAACCGCGAACAGCGCCGCATCGGCCATGACCTGCATGACGGGGTATGTCAACAACTGGCAGGGATTGCTCTGATGATGGCATCGCTGGCCGATCAACTCGAAGAAAAGAGCCTTCCAGAATCGGTACAAACGGAACACATCGGGACGCTCATTAACGAAGCCATTGTGCAAACCCGGGGCGTCGCTCGCGGCCTGTTCCCTGTCAGGCTCGAAGAGCATGGCTTGGCCTTGTCCCTGGAGGAACTGGCCGGCAATTCGAGCAAATTGTTTAAAACCAACTGCCAATTTTCGTGCGTCAATCCTCCGGCAGAGATGGGCCACGAAGCCGCGCTCCATGCGTATTACATTGTACTGGAAGCGGTCGCCAATGCCTGCAAACACGGGAATGCTCAAAATGTCCTGATTTCCCTTGAACCAAAAGGAGAGCGCTGCCTTCTCAGCGTGCGCGACGACGGCCCGGGTTTTTCGCCGTCCGACAAAGGTCAAACCGGCATGGGCATCCGCATTATGCAATACCGGGCGCGCGTGATCGGGGCCACACTGAATATACAGAGCGCCCCGGGGAAGGGCGTTCATTTAACGTGTATCTTTTCCCCCGCCGCGCGGGATGAACTGGCTGGAACTGGCAATGGCCGGCCCTTGGAAAACAGTCTCCGCTGAATATGAGCGAAACTCCCTCACAAAAGAGCCGGATTCTTATCGTGGACGACCATCCTCTTTTCCGCGAAGGGTTGCGTCAAATGATTGAGCGCAACCCGGAATGGACCGTGTGCGGCGAGGCCGCTGACGCTGCCGAGGCGCTGGCCGCCATTCCGGCACAGGAGCCGGACCTGGTCATGGTTGACATTTCGCTCGGGGGGGCCAGCGGATTGGATCTCATTAAAAGCGTCAAGGCACAATACGAGGAATTACCGGTGCTTGTCATCTCGATGCACGACGAATCGCTCTTCGCTCAGCGCGCCATACGTGCCAAAGCCATGGGTTATGTGATGAAACACGAGCCGGCGAAGACCGTGCAGGCTGCCATCTCCAAAGTCCTGGCGGGCAATCTCTATTTGTCCGATGCGATGTCCACGGCGATGCTCTCGAAGTTCATGCTCGGAAAAGAAGACGAGCCGCGCTCGGCGACAGAGACCCTCAGCGACCGGGAGTTGGAGGTCTTTCGCATGTTAGGCAAGGGCAGGGGGACGCGGCAAATCGCCGGCGAACTTAACTTGACCATCGCCACCATCAATTCCTTCCGCGCGAGGATCAAGGAGAAATTGGGTGTCAAAAGCTCCAGCGAACTGGTGCTTCACGCCATGCGTTATTGCTTGGAAGAGAGCAGCTCCAGCGGAGGCTAATGACGCCCCCGCTTGTGATCATTCGCCGGCTCTCCAACAAACCTCCGAGCGAGGAGAGCTTGCTTTCAGTTTCAATTTGACTCCACTTCCGTACCAGCTGCATCGGATGCTTATTGCCAAGTTGGACGCCGATTGACGTCATTTTTGGCGCAGGAACTCCAAATCAATTGCTGGAAGCATGGTCCATTGCAGAAAATATCGCGCGGATGACATCTCGTATAATATATAACACATTCATTGATAACATGTTATATGTTTTGTGCCATAATTTCGATTTATTTCACAAATTAGTTGACTCGTTTTGGGTGGTGTAGTACAAAATACTACATAGCTCACCAATGAACATGGCACGCCCACAATTTGTCGGCCCATTCGGAAAAGATCCGACTTATTTATTTTCCCCAGAGTAAAAACCTCAACTTAGAACCAAATCCCTACAACAAGCCCTATGAAAAGAATACAACGTCTAGGCGAAATGCTCGTGGATGGAATTCATCACGCGAGGCATTTTGTGCAAAGCCCCATCGTCCTGGTTTTGACCGCCATGTTTGCGCTGGCCCAAGTGGGTATGGCGGGAAACCTATTGGTCAATCCCTTGATTCAATCAGGAACTGGTTGGACCAGATTCGGCAACACCCCGCTGATCACGACCAACGGGAACGGTACGCCGACTTATTACAACGCCGGCACTTGTCCGCCAGACTCGCCCGCACAACAAGTCAACACCTACCCTCCCGGCAACTCCAATGTCGCCAATGTTTACGGCAACTTTAATGCCCAGGTCAATTACAGCGGGTGGGACCAGACATTCGCCGCAGCCCCTGGCTCCACGTGGTCGGCCGGTGCCTGGACCTATGTCTCGCATGAGGATCTTCCGGCAGGAAACAGTTTTTATTATCAGATTAATTTTCGTGATGCCGGCAACAATCTGCTCGCCAGTTACACGTCGCTGATTATCACCAACCTGACTTGCGGTGGTGGCGGATCGTTCCCTTTGGACACTTGGATGTATTTGCCCGTGACCAATCAAGTGCAAGTGACGGGGGGCAACGCCACCGGTACGGTCATCGCCACCTATCCTTCAGGCGTTTTCACCGCGCCGGCCGGTACGGCTTCGGTCCTGTACACAGCCCTCTTCGTCAACACGGGGTACGCTGGCGGTTCGGTTTACTTTGATGATGCTGATCTGACCTTCCTCAGCGGACCTGTTCCCCCAGCCCTGTCCGCTATTTCCCCCAACCTGATCACCCTCTGCACCAATGCTAATTTGACCTGCACCGTTACCTCCTCGGACAGTGTGATCACCAATGTTCAGGTGGTGACCAAGACCTCCGTGCTGGGCGGGACCACCATCACCACCAACACCTATGGCCTCGCTTCGCCCTTGTTAAGCGTCCCGGGATTGGGAACCGCAAGCGCAAGCATCAGCTTCAAGCTGGCGACCAACACGGTTTACAATTCTGTCACTGTCCTCGTGACGGACGGTAACAATATCACTGCTTCAGGCAGCAGTTCTTTCGATACCCTGGTGCCTGCCCTGGTCATCGAAGCCTCGGACTTCAACTACACCTCCGGCACGAGCGGCCTGTTCATTGACACGCCGGCAAACGGAGGTTTGGCTCTGTACACAAATCTGGTGGGGACGCAAAACATCGATGAGAACAAAAATCCTGCCAACACATCAGCCCGGAGTTATCGGCCGACGGATGCTGTTGTCATACAGCCCGCCGTCCCCACTTCTGGTGGCACCGGGCAGGAGCAAAAATTTGTCACTGCCGCCGCCAATGGCGACACCAACTTCAATGATATTACCCAGATGGAAGTCGGTTACAATGGCGTGGGTGATTGGCTGAATTACAGCCGGACCTACGGCCCCGGCGGTTCGGCCCCGGCCGGCACCTATAATATTTGGTGCTATCTGGCCACCGATGGAACAGGCATTAACACCACCATTTCTAAAGTGACCAGCGACCCGACTCAAGGAAGCCAGACCACGACTGTCCTCGGCAATATCGGCACCCAGAGCTTCACGGACAATGGCTGGAACACCTACAAGTACGTGCCCATGGTGGATCAGTTTGGCAATCTGGTCTCCGTCACCCTCACGAATGGCGTGCAAACCCTGCGTTCCACGGTGGTGGGCAATCCCAACCTCGGTTTTTACATGCTGACGCCGGTGACGCCCATCTTGACGCCCGTTTTGCAATTCCAGTATCCGGATGGAGTGCATCCGTTTGAGCCGACCAACAAATACTCCGCCACAGTCGGGCCCGCCAATGGCGCTTCGATTGCCAGCAGTGGTATTGATCTCGTCCTGAACGGAGTGGATGTGACCTCCGGAGCCACCATCACTGCGTCAGGTTCAAGCTGGAACATCACCTATCCGCTCGCCCTGAATGCGATCTATTCCGGTGTTCTCAGCGTTACCAACACCTCCGCACTTTCCTCCTCGTTCCCGCTGAATTTCGACACCTTCAACGAAACGAATTATCAATGGGAAGCCGTCGATTATGATTTCAGCACAAACAACGGCACCGCCTGGATCAGCGGCCTGTATATTGACAATCCCGTGCCTTCTTGTGACGTAAACACTCCCCAAACGGGAGAAACCGCCACGAACAGCTACTTCGCCTACCCCACCGGATTCACGCCAGCTGCTGACACCCTTACGGGTCTTGGCGCCGTGGCCCAACAGGGAATAGACTTGAACTTTGGCAACTCCGGTCAACCGACGAACCCCTACCGTGCGGATGCCTCAGGGTCCCAGCCGGCGTCTGACTATGTGCGCAAAAAGTTCGGCGCCGCGCAGACACAATTCGGCGATCCGAATATCGGTCCCTACAACGTCGGATATTACGCTGCCGGATACTGGTTTAATTACACCCGCGACTGGCCGACGAACTACTACTATGTTTGGGGCCGTCTGGCCGGTGGCAACGGACCCTTTAGCGGGACCACGCTCAGCGTGGTCACCAGTGGCGTCGGCACCTCGCTGCAGACCAGCAATGTTCTGGGCAGCTTCTCGGATCCGAACGCCGCGGGCTGGCAGGCCTGGCATTGGATTCAATTGACGAACAACGGGGCGCCGGCGATCATTTCGCTCGGCGGCAAAGCCACGCTCAAAGTCACCAGTGGCAATAACATCAACTCCGAGTTCTATATGCTCACCGTTGCGCCGCCTCAGGTCATCCTGACACCCACGATTGTGTCCGGACAGCTCCACATCTCCTTCCCAACACAGTCGGGACATAGTTATCAGGTTCTGTACTCGCCGACCGTGAGCCCTGCGTCATGGTCTTCCTCAGGCGGGCCCATCACGGGCGATGGCTCGGTTCATTCCGTCAACGAATCTGTGGGCGGACAGCAGGGTTATTACCGGGTGCAGGTCCAATAACAAACTGGCATCAATTGCCGGCCCCGGCAACGGGGCCGGCAATCATTTTAAAAATGGAAATAAGCAGAAATAACGGCGGGACACGCACGAGACTCGCCGGGAGCCGTACGCGGGCTGGTTTTACCTTGATCGAATTGCTGGTGGTGATCGCCATCATAGGCATCCTGGCCTCCTTGTTGCTTCCAGTTTTGGCCAGGGCAAAACAGCGGGCGCAGGCGGTGGGTTGCATCAGCAACCAAAAGCAATTGACGCTAGGCTGGATCATGTATGCGTCCGACAATGCCGGCCGCCTCGTGCCTAATGGCGACGAAAACAACCAGCCTTCCAGCCCCACTGATCCTTCTGCGCTGCCGGGCGGCACAAATGCCCAGTGGTGTCCGGGGCGGCAGGATAAGAGTACGGAGTTGAGCCCGGCCGGCACAGGCGGCAATAATGTGGGATGGGCCTGGATCAAAGTGGGCCTCCTTTTCCCTTACATCAACAACCTCGGAGTCTATCTCTGTCCGGCGGATCACAGCTACGTCGCCGGGTTCGTCGGAATTCAATATCCTCATGTTCGCAGCATTTCGATGAACGCCTGGTTAAGCCCCATCGTGCCTTATAATGGTGTCACCACGGTTGAATCCTACTACAAGGAAACAGATCTCCAGCAGCCCGGCCCGTCCAAACTCTGGGTTTTTATTGACGAGAATCCGGTAAGCATCAATGACGGGGCCTTCATTTGTCAGCCCGGGGTGAACGACTGGATTGATTACCCGGCCTCCTACCATAATAGCGCTGGCGGACTGTCATTTGCTGACGGACACGCTTTGATCAGAAAGTGGAACGATCTCACGGTGTTGAAGGAATGTGCGCCGCCTACGATCCTGCCCGGAAACAGCGGTAACGTCCACTTGCCTCCCACCGCGAATCAGACCGCAGACCTGACCTATCTACAAAGCATCAGCACCTACTTGATTCCTTGACCCTCCAAGCCAGGGATCAATGGAGGGGCCAGAAGATTGCCACTCTCCGGAGCGGCGCTCATGTTGGTTTTCGCCGGCTGGCGTTATTCTGCCAGATCCTAGGTTTGAGCCGGATACGCCGGCGGCAGGCCCGGCTGTTTTGAGGCTGAACGCCCACGTCTCCCTGAATTCCTGTTTCAATGACCGTTTGTCAGTCCGAGATAATCGTTCGCCAGCCTGTTCCCCGGCTCCAACTTCAGGGTTTGCTGGAATTGCTCGCTGGCCGCGTCCTGCTGGCCTTGCTGAAGCAGGATCCGGCCGAGCGCCAGGTGCGCCGCGGCAGAACCGGGCTGCAACCGCACCGCTTCCTCGATTTCCCGCGCCGCCTCGGTATTGCGTCCCCCCGCAAACAATTCCTCACCCAAGGCGAGATGGCCGTCAAAATAATCTGGACGAAGCTGTATTGACTGCCGGTATTTGTCGATGGCGGCGGCGCGATTGTTAGCGCGCGACATCAGCCGGCCCAGGCAGAAATAGAATGCCGGCTCATCCGGTTCCAGAAGGCGAGCCCGTTCGCATTCGGACAATGCGTCCTGAAGTTTTCCCTCGCTGGCGTGGATGTTGCTTAATTCGAACCACGCGGCGGTCACCCGCGGGTTCAGCCTCACCGTGCGCTGGAAACTGTCTGCCGCTTCATCCAGCCGCCCGGCACGTTCAAGCATCCGGCCTTCCTGCAAATAGCCGATGTAGTATTGGGGCAGCAAGGCTTCGACCTGACGCCACTGGGACACGGCCTCGCTCACATCACCGATCGTCTCGAGAAAATCGCCGTAGTTGAAGCGCAAAAAGTAATCGTCCGGCGCTCGCCCGATGGCTTCGGTGTAAATCGTGCGCGCCCCGGCGATAGTCTGGTCGTTCATGCGCTCCTGGAGCGCCAGGTGTTGGCGCCGCAATTCCTCCAATTCCCGCGCATTGTTGCTCTGGCCATTGAGCGGCGGCTCGCTTCGACGTCGGGCCATTTCCCTGAGGGTGAGGTCGCGGTTCCAATCCGTCAGCCCCAGCCGGCGTTCGCAGGATTCGCGCGAAGCCCAGCCCGGGGAAGAGCCGGTGCGCGCTTCGGGAGGGAGCAGCGGATCAATCGCCTTTGCCCAGGCCCGGCCCAGCCGGTAATTGCCTTCGAAATTGAAATGGACGTGCTCGTAAAACAGCTCATTGCCGGCGATGCTGCCTCGCGGCTCGTCCAAAGTCTCCGGCGCGGAAGCGTCGCAAAAAATCAGGCCGGCGGCCGCCTCTTCCTGCGCGGTCTGGTGAATGATGCTGTTGATGCGGGAGTCGGCGCGGAACGGCAACGTGTCGTCGTCGCACGCCTTTTGAAACTCCACGGCGGCGGCGGGATCGCCGGACTCCAGGAGACCCCGGGCCGTTCGATATTCCTCGTCCGCGCAATGCGCCGCGCTGCCGGCAGGCAGTGAACCGAACGGCGGGCAATCCTTCATATTGACAGCAACGGTGTTCAGGATCACGTGCGCCCCCGAGTCCAACCCGGCACGGACAATGTCATGAAGGTTTGCGCGGAAATTCCGATAGACCGTTTCCTTGCGTTGGTCCCCGGGCGGGAGTTGGTGGCCTAGAAACATTTGCATCCCGCCCCAGGACGCGGAGTCAGTTTTTTCCCCCTTAAGGCGGCGGCCTGCCTCAAGCAGCAACTGGCCGGTACGCGTTTTCTGCAGGGCCAGGCTCAATTGTACCAGCATTCGCGGAGGCGCCTGCATGCCGAAGACACTTGCCGCTCCGAAGGGCCCCACCATTTCATTGTTGCCCATGTAGATGATCCAAAAGTCCCCCTGCTGCCGCGCGCACTCGCGCGCAATGGGCAAAATAGCGTGCGAATTGATGGCGGTGATGGCCACGTTAACCACTTCAAATTTCCGCCCGGGAAAACGCTCCGACAGGAGCGCCTGCAAATAACGCCCCGCTCCGTATGGCGGGCTTGGGTCCCCCAGCGCCGCCGATTCGCCCAGAATAAAAATGCGACAGGTTCCCGGCGGCTTTTCCGCTTCCATCCGCAGGGCCGCCGGCAGACGCGCCAATTGCGGGGGAAAAAAACGAAGGACAAAATTATCATTGTTGACAAGGAAATCTCCGTCGCCGATGCGCACCTTTTTGAAGAACGATGTGTCGTAACCGTAACCGGCCAGACGCAGGGACCCCTCGACCAGGCCAAACACCAGCAACGGCAGCACCACAACCGCCGCCAGGCGGAATCCCATGCGTTTTCGCGCAGACATGGGAGGCGGCGGTCTTTTCCTCCTGGCGCTGGGTCTCTTTTTCAACTCACAAATTTTAGAAAGCCGCCGCCCGATTGGCAATGCTTATAAGCGAATGCGGATTATCCACCTCGCTTTCAGCATGTTCAGAGGCTGTTGGAATTGAGCGTGAATCCTCCCGGCCCTCAAAGTTCCGGAGTTCGGGTTCAGCATCATCGGGATTGGGGAGGGTGATGCCGGGATGAGTCCCCAGAAAAAAATTGTCTCCGCCTTTATTTCGTGTTCAATCGGTGGCTGGTGAGTCTATTCGCAAAGCTCAAAACCTGCTTCACGGGCACGGCGGAGCCGGAACATTTGCGGCGGGGCAAACTGGGCGAGCGCGCAGCCAGGGCGCACCTGCGGAAACAGGGGTTGAAGTTTCTGACGGCAAATTTTCGTTCCGCGCGCGGGGAGATTGACCTGATTTTTCGCGACGGCGATTGCCTCGCGTTCGTGGAAGTGAAGGCGCGTTCGTCGGAGGATTGGACGCGACCGGCGGCGAGCGTGGATACGCGAAAGCGGCGGTTGCTGTCGCAAACAGCGCTGGATTATCTCAGGCTCATCAAGAATCCGGAGGTGAAAATCCGGTTCGATATTGTGGAGGTGCTTCTAACGGACGGCGAAGTAAGGGAAGTCCGGCATTTGCCGAATTCATTTACGATGTCCAAGCCGTACCGGTATGGTTGAGGGATCGTTGGCCTAGGATTGGACGTGTTGCGGGACTTGGGGCCGGCAAGGCGGCGATTCCCAAGGTCCCGAAATGTCTGAATGCTCCCGGGAACGTGGAATCACTGGTGCAACAGGGACATGAAATATTGAAAATTCTGGGGACTGTTGCCGATGGGGGTTCCCCGATCATTCCATAAATTTGGGTCGAACGCCACGGGATTCAGGCCGGCGGTCAGAAACTTGACGTGGGTGTCCCCAAACATGGCGTTGACACCCGCGACGGTCGTGCCGTTCTTATGGGCGGCCGAAGGAGCGTCCTGCACCAAATCGGTAAAGACGGTTCTGTTCAAATCCAGATCTTCCTGTTTCAGGGCGATCGCCGGTCCCAGATGGCCGTTGCCAATGGAAGTGATCGTTTTTGATTGGGGATAGTAGTTGTATGAGGAGCGGATTTCGTTGTCCCCCAGGCCGACCGGAGTGGACGGAAATCCAAGGGTGGAGTAGTAGTCCAGAGTGTATTTGACGCTGAACTTCTGGCTCGGACAATAAAAAGTCGCGGGATTTGCAACCGCCCTCGTCGAATACAATAGGCCTAGATTCCATGGGCCGTCCGGACCGGGGGGCGTCCGTCCGTCTGTGTCAAAGGTGATGTTGGTGGGAGAACCGGAGCTACCCGGGGAAGTTCCCGGCACGACGCGGTACATTTCACCAGTCCTCCAAGGATTTGCGCTGGCGGGAATGGGCCAATCACAAGGCATTAGGGCGTTGAAATCGCCCAAATAAACGGTCCAGCCGACGCCGATCTCGTGGAGGTTGTTGGCGCAACTGACCCGCAACGCTTTTTCCTTCGTGCGGCTCAAGACTGGCAGCAACAAGGCCGCTAAGATGCCAATGATGGCGATGACCACCAGCAACTCAATCAGGGTGAACGCCTCCCGCGACCCGGCCCGCCGGCATGGCCGGCTGCGGCCAGAGATGGGATTGGTTTTGCGCCATGGAGTTCCCAGTATTCGACCCGTGCGACCACGGTAGTATGCAAACGCGTTCATTTTGGAGATTTCAGTGTTCTCAACCTATCACCGCAGCGCACTCTTCACAACAGCCCTGCTTGCAAATAAAGTTGAAAAAAATGCACCTCAAGCCCATAAGCTTCCTTTATTCCAGGCCGGTTCCATGGCTCCCGGTAAAATCGATGCGGCTGGCGTTCGTGACGAAACTTGGACCGTCAACGGCCAGGAATTTGCAATTCGCAACCGTCACATCCGTAATCTGGGCCGTGTCGGAATATCCCTCAATGAATACCGCCTGTTTGGTAAGGTTCAAAAAGGTTGAATCGCGGATGTCAATGTTCCGCACGATGGGCATGGAATCACCGTCGCGCGCCCCGCTGCTGGAGTATCGCATCGTCATTTGAATGCCGACCTTGGCGGTCTTCACCGAACAATTGCGAATGTGCACATCTTCGATGAATCCGCCGCGCGCCGGATTGGTTTTGAAACGCATCGCCGAATCGAGGTTGGGGCTGTCAAAAACGCAATTCTCCGCAAACACATTTCGAATGCCGCCAGAAGTTTCGCTGCCGATCGCCACCCCGCCATGGCCGTCCTGGAAGTGGCAATTCTGTATGACCAGGTTCTGGCAGGGAATATTGACCCGGCGGCCGTCGGCATCACGCCCCGACTTGATGGCTATGCAGTCGTCGCCATCGCTGAAATTGCAATCCTTGATCAGGACGTCGGTGCAGGAGTCGGGGTCGCAGCCGTCCGTGTTCGGGCCTTTCGTGTCCACGGTCACCCCACGAACCGTGACATTGGTGGAGTAAAGCGGATGCAAAACCCACATGGGCGAATCTATGATCGTCACGCCTTCGATGAGCACATTCCGGCAGCGAACCATTTCGACGAAATCCGGCCGCAGGTGGTGTCCCTCGCCAAAAATCCGTTGCGCGACGGGCACGCCCTGATTCGCCATGTCGGTCAGTTGTTTTGAGTCGGCGCTTGATTTCCAACTGTGCCACACGGACCGGGACGCCTGGCCGTCAATCGTGCCTTCACCGGTGATGGCCACGTTTTCCTGTTCCAGCGCATATATAAATGGCGAGTAATTCATCACCTCAATGCATTCGTTGCGTGTAAAAACCACCGGCAGGAATGATTTCGGATCCGTGCTGAAGCGGATGACCGCTTTTTTTGCAAGGTTGAGGTTTACATTGCTTTTGAGATGGATTGCGCCCGTCAGATAAACTCCCGCGGGCACAACGACCTTGCCGCCGCCCGCCTGATTGCACGCCTCGATCGCCTGCCGGAAAGCCTCGGTGCAATCAGTGGTCCCGTCGCCAACGGCGCCATAACTCGTAATCACAAATTCGCGGGCGGGGAAGGTGGGCGGCACGATGCGCGTCAGGATTTCCGCCATTCCCGACCATGCCTGTGCCGCATCGCCGGCATTCGCTTGTGGCGGCGCTGCGTCCGCCCCGATGGTCCGGCTGGGTACGGTCGCGAGCACCAACATGATTATTGCGGGCAGGAATTTCAAAAGGAAAGGGGTTCGGAAACGAGATGTTGGAGTCATTAGCCCGCAGCATAACCCATGGGCATGGCCGGGACACCTCGAACTTCTGCAAAAGGCTTTGGGAAAAGTGCACGGCCCATTGTGGGCCGGGGGTGTTTGCGCGGCCGCTTCGCCGGGCGTCCGGCTACGGTTTTCATGCCGAAATTTCAAGGTACATTGCAAAAACCGAAGATGTGATTCGCGATTTTTTTTGATACAGTAGCCTGAATTCCAACATGGGTCCTTGGACCGGTTATGTGCCGGTCACGCTTAATTAGAGAAAATTTTATGAAAAAATACGCATCGTTCTTCTGCTCCCGGTTCCCGTCGGCATCTCGCGGACGCCGCATCGTTGGCCGGATGGTCAAGGGTCTGGCTGTGCTCGGTTTGATGCTGTCCGTGGTTCCGGCGCGCGCCGGCTCCGCGTTCTGGATCGGCGGTGTCGACACCAATTGGTCCACCGGGGGCAACTGGTCTGGCGGGAGCGGAACCTTGGGTGTGCCCGGAGCGACGGACAATGTTGTGTTTGGCCCCATCGGCGCCTCGCCAACTTCCGATGCCGTCAGCAACTACGTGGATGGCGTGCTGGGCAATTTCGCGGGGACGATTGGATCGTTGCAATATACCAACGCCGCCAACTTCCAAAACACGCTGATCGCGCCAAGCGTGACCTTGAATATTACCGGGGCCACGCTGGCGATCACCGGCCAGACCGCTGCGGGTAATGCCCTCATGGTTGGCCAAGGTGCCGCGGGCGGAACGGAAAATGCAACCATTTCCGGTCCGGGCGCCACGCTCAACGTGAGCAACACCGCCGC
>DATMLG010000275.1:0-3767 GCA_035570675.1 Verrucomicrobiia bacterium
TGCGGATGCTGTCGAGACAGAGCCGGGTGTGCTCAAGTTGGTTGTGCGCAAGAATGATGATGGATGCGACCGGCGCGGCGTCCCGCTTGACCGGTTTGGCCGCATATGGCGCAATCACGACCGACGCCGTCTGTGAAATGATACCATCTGCAGCCACAACAAAATCCGGCGTTATCTTCCCCAACCATGTCTCGTGAAGGCGCTTGGTATTGTGCGCGACCTGGCGGAACCGTTCGGGTCCGCTCTGAGATTCATAGTGCAACACCACGCTGCGCGGCTGGTACACCAGCAGGCCGCCCTCCTGCCGGAGTTTGAAACAAAGATCCACGTCCTCGTAGCCGTTCCAATATTCTTCATCAAACCCGCCAACTTTTTCGAAGGCCGCCTTCCGGATCAGCAGACATGCCGCCGTGAGCGCCTGCAAGGTTTGGGGCTGATTCACCTCGGGGGCGTTTTCAGGTTTGCGATAGTGAATGTGCCGCGCGACCAACGGGTCCGGCAATTGACGATCTTCCAGTACGGCCACGCCCGCATGCTGAATGCTACGATCCGGGAAAAGCAGTTTCGATCCAACCGCTGACACGCGTTCGTCCACGTCCAAAGTTTCCACCAACGGCTCAAGCCAGCCCGGTTGCACGTCAGTATCGTTGTTCAGGAACAACAGATGCCGCCCCGCCGCGGCGCGAGCGCCCTGATTGCACGCCTTCGAGAATCCGCGATTTTCCGGATTCACAATCGCCCGCAAACGGCCCGCTTCAACCTCGCTCTTCAAAAAATCTATGGTTCCGTCGGTCGAGGCATTGTCCACCACAATGATTTCAACATTCAATTTGCCGCGCTGTCTCGCGAGCGATTCCAGGCAGCGCCGCGTCATGTCCAGGCGGTTGAACGTCGGAATGATGATGCTGGCGTCCGGATCATTGGACTCGAGGGCGGGAGCCTGCCGTTGAACGGCTTCAACAATCGCCTCCGGTATCGTTCCGGGCTTCGCAGTTTCCGTCAGCGCCGTCCAGGCGGTGATGATGCGCCGCTGCAAGGTTGCGTCAGCCCGTTCCACGGCGCGTTCCAGATGTTGTTTTGCCAATCCGGCGGTAACGGCCTCAAAGCCCTCCAGCAACGGAGTGAGCGATTTCGGTGTCGCTGATTCCGCAAGAAATTGTTCCCAGACCGTGTTGGCGCGTTCGAACTCGAATGTGCTGATCGGCCCCGGCCGGCCGATGTCGCGTCCGACCGTGTCGAGCAGACGGCTGGTCAGCGCGTAAGTCCTGAGTTGCTCCTTCGTGGGCGAGGTCCGGCGCTGCGAGTTTCCACCATTTAAAAGCAGCCCCATCAACTGATCCATCTCGCAGGCGAGGTCCGGGCAGCCCTCATACAAGGCCAGTTGCGCGCCGCGTGCAAAATCGGCCAGGGCATCGACCTTGCGTCCCTGTTTTTCACAGGCCGACCCACGCATGGCATAGGCATGAAAAGTTTTGAGCCAGTCCTTCGGCTTTTGGGCGATGACCACCGACCAGGATTTTTCGGCGGCGGCAGATTGTCCCAGGCCCGTTTGCGCCCGGCCAAGCTGGAACCACACCCGTGCGGAGGCTGGCTTCACGGCCGCGAGGCGTTCGAGCAATGGCAGCGCCCGGTCAGCTTTGCCCTCGATTTCAAATTGCCGGGCCTGGGCAAATTGTTGTTCTTCTGCCTCACTCCATCCCTCCTCCTCCTGTGCCCCACCGGAAAGCGGCGCAGCGCAGTCATCCAGCGCCCTGAGAAACCAGTCGCTGGCGGCCTCATATGTCGGCTGCGCCAGGCTCGCCCGCTGCGCTTCCGCGGCGAACTGCAGCCAGGCCCGCAAATCCTTGACCGTGCGCACATGCCCGCGGTTGCGCATTTCCGCAAGCGCCTTGCGCGCAGTCTCGCCCGCGACTCGCGCCGTGATGGCTTCGGCATCGGGAAGGTTTCCGGCACTGCGCTTCAACGCCGTCATCTTGGCGCGATAGCCCTGTTCCAGTTCCTTGAGGCCCTTGAAGCGATGCGTTTCGTTGCGGTCGTGGACGCGATAAAGCAGCAGCGGCTCTTTGATGTAAGCCACATCGAATTGCAGCGCCAGACGCAGCCACATTTCCCAATCAGCCGTGTAGGGCAGTTGCGAATCAAACTTTCCCAACTGTTCGAACGCCGCCCGGCGGAACATCGCGCTGGGGCAGCAGACCAGATTGTCGCCCAGGACCATTTTTTCAAAAAATTCACGTCCAGCAAACAGCTTGTCCTCGTCCGGCAGTGTGGGCGTAAACCAGCCGGGATGACGCACGCTTAAATCCTCCTCCACCACGCGCGCATCCGAGTAAGCCAGCGCCGCCCCGGGATTTTGCTTCAAGACCTCGACCTTGCGCCGCAGGTTCTCCGGCAGCATGACGTCGTCCTGATGAAATACGCACACGAGTTGTCCGCGTGAAAGTTCGACACAACGATTCCAGTTGCCGACCAGTCCCTGCCGCACCGCGTTGCGATGAAATTGAATGCGGGGATCCTTGAATCGGCTCAAAATGGGCGCGGGATCTTCCGTGGAACAATCATCCACGATGACCAGCTCGAAATCCTTGAACGTCTGATCGAGTACGCTGCGAATGGCTTCTTCGAGAAACTTGTTGCCGTTGTAAATCGGCATGCAAACGCTAAGCAGCGGCGCATCTCCGACAGACGCGGCTGTTGCGGTCACCTGTTTCTTGCCAGCGCCAATCTCCAATGCGGGCTGGACGGAGTTCTCACTGTTAATAATGACGGTTGCCGACGTGTGCCGCGCGAGCACTTGTTTGGTCATCTCCAGATACGCACGGCCCGAGAGTTGATCCGGCTCCAGGTAGGCGCCTTCGCCCCATTCATTCCACGCGTTGATAAACACTATATTCTCCTCCGGCTTCGCCTCGCTACGGCGCTGGAGAATGCCATCCAGCCATTGCCCGTATAGTTCGGGCGTGGAACCGGTGATGATTGTCGGGTTTTCCTTCCGCCGGGCGGAGTTGTCCCAACCGGGCGCCAGACAGGGGAAACGCAGATAATCGGCCTCCGGCTTTTGAAGCATTTGCGTGACAACCGAGCGGTAATCAAAAATGCCGCCGTAATCGTTCAGCGTCTTGACGGGCTTGGGGAAATGGAGGCCGTCAGGCTGAAATTCCACCGCAGCGTCAAAGCCGATGCGCGCGGGATTCACCGATTGACTGCCGCCCACGCGTGATTCCACCGAGCACAAAAACAATTCGCCGATGCCAAGCCGCCGTGCTTCCTCGCGCCAGATGGACACGGTTTGCATCGGATCGGGCAGGCTGGCTACGCGATAAACGAGAAACAGTGGCTTGCCGTGAACGTGGATGTAGCGCGGGTCACGAAAGGCATTTGCAAGCCAGCGAATGTGCGCAAGATCATCGTCGGGACCGTAATGCTGTTTAATTAGCACCTCACGTTCGAGACCGTCCCACGCGCGCGTCCAATTTTCATTGGCCCAGCACAGACAAAACGGAAAATCCGGGCTACCACTGTTCAGCACTTCGTTAAATGGCCGTTCCAGCAGCCGGCGGCCGTTGAACCAGTAATGATAATAGCAAAAACCGTGGATCCCGTGCTCGCGGGCCAGCGCAGCCTGTGCCGCCCTCGTTTCGGGCAACCGCAAATCATAATAACCGAGGTCGGCCGGGACGCGCGGCTGGTTGTGTCCGGGAAAAAGCGGCTTGGCCCGGCCGACGTTTGTCCACTCGGTAAAGCCCTTGCCCCACCACGCGTCATTC
>DATMLG010000276.1:0-4164 GCA_035570675.1 Verrucomicrobiia bacterium
ATACATCTGGTCGCAGGCGCGCTGGGTCTGGACCTGTTCCGCGCTCTATAATCGCATCGAAAAACGTCCTGAGTTTTTGATCTGGGCGCGCGGCACGATCGATTTTCTCCTCAAGCATGGGCGCGATGAACAAGGCCGCTGGGTTTTCAGCACGACGCGCGAGGGAGAACTCATCGAAGGCGCCACCAGCATCTATTCCGATTGCTTCATGGTTTACGGGCTGGGCGAATATTGTCGTGCAGTTCCCGATCCGGATTTGGTGGCGCTGGCAAAAAAGATTCTCGCCAGCATCTTGGAACGCATCGAGCGCCCCGAATTTTCCGAAACCGCCCCTTACAAATTGCCGCCGGACCGCCGTTGCCACGGCATCTCGATGATCCTCACCGAAGTTGCCGGCGAACTGGCACGCACCACCGGGGACCAATCCATCGCCGCCGCCGCAGACGACCACGCCGCACGCGTCATGAATCATTTCGTCCGGCCCGACCGGAAATGCCTCGTGGAATTTCTCGACCGTCAATACCGCGAAGTGCCGGCGCCGGAAGGAACGTTTATCATGCCCGGCCACGCCATCGAATCCATGTGGTTCCAGATGCACCGGGCGCTCGCGCGGAACGACCGCGGCCTCATCCGCTCCGCCACCGAAGTCCTGCACTGGCATCTCGAAAAAGGCTGGGATACGGAATACGGCGGTATTTTTCTCGGCATGGACGCCGAAGACCATCCGCCGTTCCTGCCCAACTCAGAAGCCAAGGTCTGGTGGCCGCACACCGAGGCGCTATACGCGCTGCTGCTCGCGCACGAGCTGACCGGCGAAAGCTGGTGCAATAAATGGTTCGACCAGGTTTACGAATGGAGCTTTGGACACTTTTCCATGCCCGACGCCGGCGAATGGCGGCAACGCCTGGACCGCACGGGCAAGCCGCTCACCACCTTCGTCGCCCTGCCCGTCAAGGACCCGTTCCATTTGCCGCGCGCGTTGATCTTGTCCCTCGAACGGCTGCGCCGCGCCTGAACCCCGGATTCACGCCAAGGCGTTACAATATCAGGCTTTTCGACTCGCCCGCCCATGCGGATCGAACCTCTGCGTCTCCGTGTCCCTGTGGTTAAAAATCCCAGCCGGGTTCGAAAAAGCGGCGGAATATGACTATTGCCCCCGGTTCAGGTTTATGGCAATTAACATGCGTTGTACCGCCCGGACCAAAATTTGCACTATGAAAATACATTTTTTCCGCGCCGGCAAATTCCCGTTTTTGACGATCTGGCTTTTTTCAACGCTTGCGTCCGGTCTCAACGCCGCCGATTCACCCGCTGCCGGTTCCACGGATACCTCCCAAACGAATTCTGAAGCGCTGGCGGTCTATAAAAAGATGAGCCTTGATGAGCTCATGAACCAGGAAGTCACCTCGGTCTCCAAGCAACCGGAACCCCTGCGCGAAGCCCCGGCGGAAATTCAAGTAATTACAGGGGAGGACATCCGGCGTTCCGGCGCGTCGAGCATTCCCGAGGCCCTGCGCCTCGCCAGCGATCTCAACGTGGCCCAGCAGACTTCGTCCCAGTGGGATATCAGTGCGCGTGGATTCAACACCTCGGGCTTCAGCGACAAGTTGCTCGTTTTGATGGACGGGCGCTCGCTCTATACGCCCCTCCTGGCCGGCGTCATCTGGAACATGCAGGATTATCTGCTCGCGGACATCGACCGCATCGAAGTCATCAGCGGCCCGGGCGGCACACTTTGGGGGGCGAATGCCGTCAATGGCGTGATCAATATCACCAGCAAGAACGCCAAGGATACGCAGGGCCTCTATGTGGAAGGCGGCGGCGGAAGCTCGCTCCAGGATTTTGGGGGCATCCGCTATGGCGGCATCATCACCTCCAACATCTACTATCGCGTTTATGGCAAATACTTCGACCGCGACTCCGAAGTTTATCCGGATGGAAAGAGTGCCCATGATTGGTGGAACCGCGGCCAGGGTGGATTTCGGATAGATGCGAATGCATCCGACCAGGATCAATTCACGCTGCAAGGTGATATTTTTGGCGGCGATAATGATTCCACCCCGGGTGGCGAAGGTACGCCGACGGCAGAGGGAACCAGCGGCGGGGGCGATATCCTGGGCCGCTGGAAGCATACCTTTGCCGAAGACTCCGACTTGAGCCTGCAATTATACTATGACCGCACCCATCTTGGGGCGCCGTTCCAATCCAGCGGCGCCATTCCGGCCGGAACTTTGAAGGACGACCTCGATACGTACGATCTGGATTTTCAGGACCGCTTCCCGCTGGGCACCTGGAACCGCATCGTCTGGGGCTGGGGCTATCGGTTCACCCACGATGTGGTTCAGGCGGCACCGCTCGTGACCTTTCTGCCCAATACTTTGGGTCAAAACCTGTACAGCGGCTTCGTTCAAGATGAGATCAAGCTGCACGACGATGTGTTTCTTACCGCCGGCACCAAGGTGGAACATAATGACTACACCGGCTTCGAGTTCGAGCCGAGTGTACGGCTCCAATGGAACGTCACCAGCAACCAGATGGTTTGGGGTGCGATCTCGCGCGCGGTACGCACCCCCTCGCGCTATGATCGTGACCTGGCCGAGCCCAGCCCCGCCTATGGAACTTTTCTGATGGCCAACAGCGGATTTGAATCGGAGACCGTGATCGCCTACGAACTGGGCTACCGCGCCCAATTGAGCAGGAACATATCCGGATCGCTCTCCGCATTTTACAATGATTATGACGATTTGCGGAGCTTGAGCCTTACACCGGGGACGATTGTTCCCCTTTACTGGTCCAACAATGTGAAAGGTGACAGCTACGGTTTTGAATTAAGCGTAGACTATCAGGTGCTCGACTGGTGGCGGTTGCGCGGCGGATACGATCTTTTGAAGGAAACCATCTGGGTGAAGCCCGGCCAGACCGACTTGTACAACGCGCTCGGGGAAACCGCAGACCCGGAGAATCAGGTCTTCTTGCGTTCCTCCATGGACCTGCCCGGTCGGACGGAACTGGACGCCGGTTTCCGCTGGATCGATACCGTCCACAATAACAATGGCGGCGTGGCCGGCACCGTCCCGGCTTATGCGGAGATGGATGTGCGCCTCGCGTGGCATGCCACCAAAAATCTTGAGTTCTCGATTGTCGGCCAAAATCTTTTGCACGATCAGCATGCCGAAGCCGGTTATGCCGGGCCCTCCCAGCAACCGCCCACGCAGGAAGAGATCGTACGCAGTGTTTTTGGGAAAGTCACATGGCAGTTTTGAGCTCAATACCCCGGCCACCAGTGTCGTGTGCAAGGTTGGGTCGGTTCTCCCGCTGCGGGGAACGGACGCAGGGAGCTTTTCTCATTTTCAATCTCTGCTTCTGGCTGCTGGTTCTCGGCCGGATCCCGGCCGGTGGTCAGACCGTTTCCCATGAATACCCGTTGAAGGCGGTGTTCCTCCTGAATTTTGCACAATTCACCGACTGGCCCACCAATGCCTTTGACCAACCGGACTCGCCCCTGGTGATCGGCGTTCTAGGCAACGATCCCTTTGGCTCCGTGCTGGACGACGCGATAAAGGATGAAACGGCGCGCGGCCGGAAATTCGTGGTGGAACGTTATCGGTCCGTCTCTGATATAAAAACCTGCCATATCCTCTTTATCAGCCAGTCCGAGACGGCGCATCTGGATAAAATCGTCGAGTTGCTGCAAGGAAAGCCCATTTTGACGGTTAGTGACATTCCCGGTTCGGCCTATCGGGGCGTCTGCGTGCGGTTTATCACAGAAAGTAATAAAATCCGTTTGCGGATCAACGTTGATTCCTTGCAAGAGGCCAACCTCACCATGAGTTCACAATTGTTGCGCCTGGCTGAGACCGTGCCGGCAAAGCCAAAATGAATTCACCCCGTAAATCTTCGATCAAGCGCAAGGTTACGATGGTCATCCTGCGGACCAGCATGGCCGTGCTGGTGGTCAACGTCGCAGCCTTCATGATCTATGACTGGGTGACGTACCGGGAGGCGATGGTGCAAAATCTCGTCACGCAGGCACGAACCATCGCCGTCAACAGCCAGGCGGCCCTGGCATTCAAGAATGAAGACGATGCGGGCAGCGTTCTCGCGTCATTACGAAGTGAACCGCATGTGGTCGCGGCAGCCATTTATGATGCCCAAGGCGGGCTC
>DATMLG010000277.1:0-3151 GCA_035570675.1 Verrucomicrobiia bacterium
GTGACACTCACCGGCACAGGACAATCCATCGCGCTGTTCGAGCTGGATGGTTATTATCCCGGCGACATCACCAACTACGAGGCCCTGGCCAACGAGCCCGACGTTCCGGTGACCAATATTTTGATTGATGGGTTCAGCGGAGTCCCGCCGGACGGAGATTCCGGAAACGAAGAAGTTTCCCTGGACATTGAAATCGTCATCGCCATGGCTCCCGGCGTGTCGCAGGTACTCGTGTACGAAGGGCCCACTTCCAGCGTGCAAAACTTCGACGACATCCTCGACCAAATGGCGACCGACGACAAGGCCGCGCAGATTAGCAGTTCCTGGGGCTTTACGATTGATGCAACCAGTGAGCAAACCTTCCAGCAGTATGCCTTGCAAGGTCAATCCTTCTTTGAGGCGTGCGGAGATGGCGGCGCTTATCCGGGCCCCGTCAACACACCGGCGGACGATCCTCTCGTGACTTCAGTCGGCGGCACGGTCCTGACGACCGTCACCAACAGCGAAACCTGGTCATCGGAAACCACGTGGCAGAATGGCAGCGGCGGCATCAGTAGCGTCTATGCGATTCCTTCATGGCAGCAGGGCGTCAGCATGGCAAATAACCAGGGGTCAACCTACAGCCGCAATGTCCCGGACGTCGCCATGATTGCCGCCGATTGCTGGACTATTTCGGACAATGGCGAGGGTGAAATTGAATTTGGCACCAGTATTTCTGCTCCCATGTGGACTGCCTTTACCGCCCTCGCCAACGAGCAGGCCGCCAATGCCGGCAAACCGCGGCTGGGCCTTCTCAACCCGCTCATTTACGCCATCGGCACCAATGCCGCGGCCTACAGCGCCGCATTCCATGACATCACCACCGGCAACAACACCAACTCCAGCAGCCCCACCCGATTTTTTGCCGTGCCCGGCTACGACCTTTGCACCGGCTGGGGCACGCCCGGCGGCAGCAACCTCATCAATTCCCTCGTCTCCCTGGATTCGGTCAATCCCGCACCGTCTTTGTACACCATCACCGACATCATCCGCACAAATAAAAACATTGTGCTCACCTGGCTGACCACCGGCGGCACCACCAACTTCATTCAAATCTCCACGAACGGTTTGCTGATAGCCGGTTTTACCAATCTCAGCGGACCAATCATTATTCCCGGTTCCGGCGAAATCAGCACCAACTACTCCGATGTCAATGGCGCTACCAATTTCTCCCGGTTCTACCGCCTCCTGGTCCTCACTCCTCCGCCCGCCGATGACGCCAGCGCCGCGGCATATGCCGGCGGCTGGTTCGATGGCGATAACGGTGGCATGGGTTTCAGCCCGTGGGTGTTGACCGCCACAGGCCCAATCGGCAGCCAGTATAACGGATTCTATATCGGCTCCTCCACGACCAACAGCGGCTCGCCGGGAATTGACGTGAGCGGCGATTCCTGGGGAATTTATGCCAATAACAATAACTACGCCGCCGCGTACCGGGACTTTGCCTTCGGCCCGCTGCGAGTCGGCCAATCGTTTTCCTTGAGCATGGACAATGGCTATATCGACAGCGGCAGTTATGTCGGATTCGTCCTGCGCAACGGCAACGCGACCGATGGTCCGTTTGATTATAACACCGGCGCCCGCTTTGAATTCCTTTTCATCGGCGGTAACGACGATTACTACATCTTCGATGCCGGCCAGCAGGACACCGGTATTTTCTTTACGAACTCGGGGATGCAATTGATCTTCACGCTCGTCACTGCGGATACGTACTCGTTGCAGGTGGTTGAAAACGACACTACCAATTCCTACAGCGGCAGCCTCAGCGGCACCGCCGGCAGCGGCATCAATAGCATCGCCATCTACAATTTCAACTCCGGGGGCAGCCCCGACAATGATTGTTTCTTCAATTCCTTCAAAATCACCGGCCCCTGACAGCCAGCAGAAATTCTTTTTGTATTTCCTGCGTTTTGCCCCCACATTGCCCACGTGAAAACTTTTTGCGCTCTCCTGGGCTGTCTGCTCGCCTTTGGCGCAGCGGCGGCGGATCCGGCTTCCATCTATCACGACGGCTGGATTGATCTCAATAAGAACGGGAAAATGGACGTCTACGAGGACCCATCGCAACCGATCAAGAAGCGCGTCAACGATTTACTCAAGCGCATGACGTTGCAGGAAAAACTCGGCCAGCTCTGGCAGGGTGACCTCGCCGTGGCCGAGGGCGCGACCATGACCCAAACGATCCGTGACGGCGGCGTAGGTTCATTCCTGGGCGGTTCGTCTGTCATCGAAACCCCCATGCTGCGCAACAAAATCCAGCACGTCGCCATCGAGCAAAGCCGGCTGGGCATCCCACTGATTCTTGGCCACGATGTCATTCACGGCTTTCGCACGGCATTTCCCATCCCGCTGGCAGAGGCGTGTTCGTGGGAACCGGGCTTGTTCGAACGCACACAAACCATCGCCGCGCGCGAAGCCGCCGCGGCGGGCATTGATTGGGCGTTTGCGCCGATGGTTGACCTCGCGCGCGACCCACGCTGGGGCCGCATTGCCGAAGGCTTTGGCGAGGACCCCTACCTCGGCTCGCTGTACGCCGCCGCAGACGTGCGCGGTTTCCAGGGCACGAACTTGGCTGACCCGGACCATGTGCTCGCCTGCATGAAACATTACGTTGGCTATGGCGCGACCGAAGGCGGGCGCGATTATAACACCACTGAGATTTCGCGGTTCACATTGCGCAATTTCTACCTTCCGCAATTCAAAGCCGGCGTGGATGCGGGGGCGCTGACGTTTATGAGCGCGTTCAACGATTTGGACGGCGTTCCCGCCAGCGGCAACAAATTCACTCTCACCGAAGTGCTGCGCGATGAATGGAAATTCAAAGGCTTCGTCGTCAGCGACTATAATTCGGTCATTGAACTGATTGACCATGGCTACGCCGCGAATAACGAGGAAGCCGCGCGCTTTGCCCTGACCGCGGGTGTGGACATGGAAATGATTTCGACCACCTATGTGTGTACGGTTGAGGAACAGATTAAGCAGAAGAAAATTTCCCAGGCCACCGTGGACGAAGCTGTCCGCCGCATCCTGATGGTTAAATTTGCCAAAGGGCTTTTTGACCATCCTTACACCGACGAAGCGCGTTACAAAGTCGCATATCTCCAGCCGGACG
>DATMLG010000278.1:0-2942 GCA_035570675.1 Verrucomicrobiia bacterium
ATTGGCGTTTGATCATCATCGCCAGGCAAAGTCATCGGTGGCACCACCCGGAAGGCGACCTTTCCGCTTGCGGCAATATCCACCAGCCAGAGCGAATCCACTTTCAGCGGCTTGTGTCCGGCGATTTCTGGCGGACACTGGCTGTGCAGCACCAGCTCCGCCGCATGGGCATCCTGAGCAACAGCGATCGGCGCGTTGATGTGCGCCACGCCACGATAGAATAAAAACTTCTCCGCTTCACCGGCCAAAGTTCGCACCGCCGCCGCCTCAACGGCTCGTGGCGAGGTCCAAACATGTTCGACCGTCCCGGGCCCGGACCAGCGGCCGCCCACTTCAAGGTTCTTCCATGTCAGTGTGCCGATTGTGTCGGAACGCAAAGGACCGAACGCAGAGCCGTTGCTGTTCACCCCGGGGGCATCCACTTCCGCATTTGGGTAGAACTCGGAAAGCCACCCGCCGCGAAATGTCGCGGTGACATCCACGTCATGCACGACCGGCCGGGACGGGGAGGGATGAAAGTAGAGCACGGGTGTTTCGAGGCGCATCGTCACATCGGGATGGCAACTGGGGGCGCCTTGGAAATAGATGGCCGGAACCTCCGTGGGACTCAGCAATAAAAAAGTTGCCAGCCGGTGCACAAATTTCGGCACAGGTTCATCGTCGGTATTGATGCCGCCGACCGTTTGTCCGGATTCATCCTGCAAGGAGGTGAAGGTGCCCCATTCATGCACGACCATGCTCGCGGAAGGTGATTGGGCCGGCAGGTTGGTGGCTTGCAGCGCAACCAAAATCAGCAACGTGCAGGCATGTATTCGTTTCATCGGACCATGGTGGCACAACCGGGAAGGGAAATTGTCATGCGCTCGTAAAATAATTGTAATAAATGGCAAAAGCAAGCGCGCCGGATGTGCTGAGGCGACGAGACCGGTTCTTGTTGTTAATTTCGGCGGCTTGTCCCTAATTTAAGGGACGGCTTTTTGGCGTGATTTTGGATGTTTTGGAGAATATGGGGCCGTTCCAACTTGATTTTAACCCCCGCGTGGGCTAGGCTCTGCGAAAGCCCTTGATACGGAGCACATCAGGGATTTTTGTCGTCTGCATCCTGACCTGCGACGAAACATCAGAAAGCCAAAAGCAAATTATGACAATGCGGACCCGACTTCCACTCTTCCCATCACTTTGCGGTCTTATCCTTGCCGTCGCGCAATCCGTGATGGCGCAGGCGAACCTGCCGGTTTACACCGATAATCTGGTGAATGATTTTCAGGACTGGAGCTTCTCCTGCACCCGTAATTTTACCGCCACCAACGCCGGCTTTGTCCATTCCGGCACGTATTCGATTGGCGTCACCGTCACCGGGTCCGGCGGCACACTTTACCTGCACTCCCCTGATTTCAACACGTCCCCCTACACCAATCTTATATTCTGGATCAACGGCGGCACCAACGGCGGCCAGCACCTCCAGGCCCGGGCGGTGATCAACGGCAACGCCGGCCCGGCCTTTTCGCTGGGAACGTTGGCGGCGAACACCTGGCAGCAGTTCACCATCCCGTTGTCCACGCTTGGCGCCGCGAACACCGCGAATTTCGACGGCATCTGGATTCAAAGCTCCTCCGGTTCCTCGCAGCCGATTTATTATGTGGATGACATGCAGATCACGGCCGCGCCGGCGCCGGCAATGGTGAGTTTGAGCGTGGATGCGTCGCAAGTCCTCCGTTCGGCGGATGGGCGCTGGTTCGGCGTAAACACCGCCGTTTGGGACGCGAGCCTCGGCAATCTGGCCGCGCTGCCGTCGATGACGAATGCCGGGGTGCTGACATTGCGCTGGCCGGGCGGTTCGGAGGCGGATGGCTACAATTGGGCCAGCGACTTGTCCAACAACAAGAGTTTTCAAAACCTTGCGACCAATCTGGGCGCCCAGGTGTTTACCACGGTCAATTATGGCAGCGGCACCAGCAATGAAGCGGCCGGCTGGGTCCTGTGGGCCAACATTACCAATCACTGCCATTTCAAGTACTGGGAGGTTGGCAACGAATGTTATGGCTCCTGGGAACAGGACAACAATACCGTGGCCCATGATCCCTACACCTACGCCGTGCGCGCCGCCGGTTACATGGCCATGATGCGGGCGGCGGATCCCACCATCAAAATCGGCGTGGTGGCCGTCCCCGGCGACACCATGTACGAAAACAACACCAATCATTATGTGCGCAATCCGCAAACGGGCCAGACGAACAATGGCTGGACGCCGGTCATGCTCACGACGCTCAGCAATCTGGGAGTGCTGCCGGATTTTCTGATTTATCATTATTATCCGCAGTACACGCCCACGCCCTGGTCTTTCCCGAGTCCCTCGCCCGACAGCGATCCTTTGTTGCTTCAGACCTCGACCAACTGGGCCAGCGATGCCGCCACCCTGCGCCAGGAACTCAGCAATTACATCGGCGCCCCGGCCTCGAACATCGAGCTGTGTGTCACCGAAAACAACAGCGACTCCTCGCTCGGCGGGCGGCAGTTGAGCAGCGTGGTCAATTCGCTCTACATGGTGGACGCCATGAGCCAGCTCATGAAGACCGAGTTTAATTCCTATTTGTGGTGGGACTTTGAAAACGGCACCGGCACCGGCGGCGACACCGATGCCACCATCTACGGCTGGCGGCCCAACGGTGATGAAGGCATCGTCAGCGTCAATTTCGGCACGCAGACCACCACCAACAACAACCCCAACTTCTACGGCATGAAGTTGATGCAATATTTTGTCCGGCCGGGTGACAAGGTGCTCCAGTCGAGCAGCAGTTACCAATTGCTCTCCGCCTATGGCGCCCGGAAGGCCGACGGCGCGCTCGCATTGCTGGTCATCAACAAGGATGGCACGACGAATTTCAACGGGCAAATCAGCCTGGCGAACTATTCGCCCTGGACAAATGCCACGATGTACACTT
>DATMLG010000279.1:0-5414 GCA_035570675.1 Verrucomicrobiia bacterium
ATTCGGGATTGTCGTTCATCAAAATTGACGAAAAATTATATGCTCTAGTGGCATCGTCATTTTCCTTCAAATTTTACTGCGCCGGAGGGCGTGGCTACAGTTTCACTGTCACCGTTGCCCCTACATACACGCCTACTTGGAACGCCAAGGACGAGTGGGGTTTTCCGTGGTTGGCGAAGTACATCGGGAAGCATTCTTGGATACATGAGAGGTACGGTAATTTGGGCGCCTTTTCTCAAGGTTTCGCTGACTTGGCAGGGATCCTTCCAGAATATTTCGAGGTGCTGAATAAACCGAAACCTGCATTTTGGGATTCATTTAACGGTTTCGTGGCAAACGAGATCGCTCGGAACCAGAAATCAAAGTGATCGTCCCATGTCCCTCCGCCAAAAAATCATCACCGGCATCGCTCTGGTTGTCTTTGCCTGGGCCGTCTGGTACGGCTACCGAATCGCTCACACCGTAAACCAGATACCGACGGCCTACGCGGCCTGGGACACCGGCACCCTCCTTGTCGAGTACATGAAATCCCACAATAACCGCTGGCCCTCCTCTTGGGACGACCTGCTGTCAGTGATAAACACCAATTCAAGCAACCAGTTTACGTTGTGGGGCGCAACGGCTGACGTCACCAATTATGCGCTTACCCTGCGCCAGAAAGTCGTTATTGACTGGAAATTCGATCCGTCCCCGACGAATCAGGGCTCGCCAGTAACCCGTGCCGATGGCACTAAATTCGAGATCGTCTGGAATGGTGCTGAACCAAATGACATGGTGCGTCGTTACTTGACGAGCACCCATACAAACGCGCCAAAATCGCCACCTGACAACCCGCTCCCGCCACCCGCCGCTCCATGAACTACCAGTTGCCTTTATGAAAATTAGGTTCAGTATTGCACGGTGAGCCAAACGTCGTTGCCTGCGGTTGATATCGGCGCCGGCCCCCAATTTTGAGAACACTGCTGCTGCTCTTCGGCCTTTTGCCCTTCGCGACCAGCGCCGGGGCCCAGACTTTCAAAATTGCCCATGAAACCTTCCATCCCGCCCTTACGAACTTATCGAGTGCGGGATACATCAAGGAATATCTGCCCGCCGGTCAAACCTCTGCTGATTGGACGAAATCGTTTGGTGTCAGCGTCCTCAAGAAAGCGGTCCCTCCCCGGAGTTATATAAGCAATTTATGCAAGTCGTATCACCGGCAATATCCGGAGATGAAGTACGCTTCGGGAGGGCAGGAGTCCCGGAACCGCTGGTTCGCGGATTTCCTTGTCTATCCCAAAACCCCCGCTTCAAAGTATTTGGAATGGAATTTCTTCCGCGCCCAGACCAACTCGGCGGGCGGAATCATTGTCTTCCAATATACCGAGCGCAGGACCTTCAAAAAATCCATCCAGGAACTCGACTCATGGGATGTTCCGGCCCTTCGCAAGCAGTTGCTCCCGTTTCTCATGACCAATGAGTTCGTGATCAAATAGTCCGGGGCCGACGCCGTGACTGAGCAAGATTGATTTCAGTTTTGACCCTCGCCTGAAACCTTCATAGCGTTCCGTTGTGCCCGTCACCATTCAGCGCCTGACCGCCGGCCAGATTGACGCCGCCAAGGCCGTCGTCGTTGCTGGCTGCCTCGAATTCTTTGGCCATGTTCCAACGTTCTTCGAGGACATGGATCAAATCTCCACTCAATACGCCGAACCCTCCGGCACTTTCCTGGTGTTACTGGACGACGACCGCGTCGTCGGCACCGGCGCCATCCGCCGTCTCGACGACCAGACCTGCGAACTCAAGCGCATGTGGTTCCTGCCGGCATATCGGGGAAAGGGCCACGCCACCAAAATGTGCGAACTCCTGTTCGCCTTCGCCCGTTCCGCCGGCTACCAGCGCATCCGGCTCGACACCGCACCTGAACTCCTCGCCGCCAACAAACTTTACCTGCGCCTCGGCTTCCGACCCATTGACCGCTATAACCCCGGCCCCGGCACCATATTTATGGAGAAGGATTTGTGAAAACCGCTTCGGAAAATTGAGACTACTCCGCCAGCCCCATCCCATTCCCCGACTTCTTGCCTTTCGCCCTTTGTTCGCCGAAAAATGTTTGCAGCAACGCCCGGCATTCGTGTTCCCGGATACCCGCCGTAATCTCGCACCGATGATTCAACGACGGATGCTGCACCAGGTTCATCATTCCGCCCGCCGCGCCGCCCTTGGGATCGCCTGCGCCGAAGACCACCCGCGCCAGCCGCACATGCACAATCGCCCCCGCGCACATCGGGCACGGCTCCTTCGTCACGTACAGCGTGCAATCCGTCAGCCGCCAGTCGCCCACCACTTCCTCCGCCTGCGTCAACACCAGCATCTCCGCGTGCGCCGTCGCGTCCTTCAGCAGCTCCACCTGATTGAACGCCCGCGCGATGATCCGCCCCTCCCGCACCACCACCGCGCCCACCGGCACCTCCTCCGCCTCATAGGCCCGCGCCGCCTGCCGCAACGCCTCGCCCATGAAATACTGGTCGCTGTGCAGGTCTATGATTGGTTCTTCAGCCATTTTGTCACCCGTGGCTAACAATTCTGCGTTTTCTGGTGGGTGCAGGCCCCGCCTGCTTCGCGTTCATTCGAGTCCATTCGCGGTTGTTTTCTCCGCGTTCCCCTTATGGGTGCAGGCTTCGCCTGCCTGCCTGCTTTCCTCCAGCGTCCACCGGTTCGTTTCATCCGCCTGGCAATCGCAATACGCCGCAAAAAATCCGCCCCGATGCCGCCAAAACAACGGCCAGATTTGCTCTGCATCCGTCGCCGGCATTTTCAGTGACGCCAATTCTGCCCGCGAAAAAAACTTGAACGTCCCTTCCCGGTGCGGCGGCGGCGTGGCTTTCAACCGCGTTTTCACCTCAAACAAAAACATCAACCAATGGCTCCGGCCCAGGTAACCGCGCTCCGCGATGATCCCCGTCAAATGCAGGTCTATCGGTGCGAGCGCGAGGCCCATTTCCTCATGCGCTTCCCGGCATGCGCACATGTGCGGGGATTCGCCGTCCTCCGTCCGCAACTTTCCGCCCGCCGGACTCCACAGCCCGAGGTTCGGTTCCTGCGCCCGTTCCAGTAGCAGCACGTCGTCGCGCTCATTGAAACAATAAAGCAGCGTCGAGATTTTGTACGGCATCGCCATCCTCACCAGTGAACCACCCGCCGCCCCGCCGGGCAAGTCGGCCTATATACGATTTCAGTTCCGCCATAGCTCAGGTTGTTAGGCAACTCGCACTGTGTGCGGCGAAAGATTCTCGTTGACATACGCGTTTAGACTGGTATAATACGCGTATGAAGTCAATTGAGATAGACGACCAAGTATTCGCGGAGCTTGAGCGCCGCGCCACCGGCTTCCATGTCACTGAGAACGATGTGCTTCGGCGTATCCTCAACCTTCCACGACCATCATTGCAATCCGTCGCGGTATCCCAGGCAACGGTTCCGACCCCAGTTAGCTCCCCTGTCACCGACTTTATAAGGAGTGAGCGATTTCAGCGCTATCATCAGGCGGTGGACCGCTATCTCGTCATTCTCGGTTGGCTTCACTCTGCCCACCCGAAGCAGTTTGTCGACGCTACTTTGAGATTTCATCGCGGCAGTCGAGTCTATTTCGCCAAGACGGAGAAGGAGATTTTGGAAAGCGGCGATGGAGTTAGCGCGAAAGTGATCCCACAATCGCCGTTTTGGACGCTCGTGACGCTCGACAACAAATCAAAACGGCTCGTTTTGGAGGACATTCTCCGGGCCCTCGGTTACTCTCGGAGCGACATCAATCTTATTATTGCCGAGCTTCCAGACTCCGCCATCCGGCGAAACCACACGCGTTCACGGGCTTTGGTCATTTACTGATGATGAGCACAACGCCCGGTACCTATTAAAATCGGGAGAGAAAAAATGCCCGATAATACCGAACAAACTCCGTCGGACGTTTTGCTCAAATCCACGATTGATTCTACCGTTTATGACATGCTCGAAATTATTGAACGGGCCAGAATATTGAGAAATAGGAGCATGGAAGGAGAATTCAAACAATTCGCAGAATTCATCGAAAATCACATGTTGATGATTGCCGAGAAATGGGCAGAATTTGGAGTCCATGCGAAAGATGATTTGGAGAGATTCCGGTCAAACTAGGGCATTAGCTTTCTTTGGAGCATCCTTCCCCGTTTTCCGTCTAATATCTGACGCCACCGTGCGTCCATATTATTGTGTTATGATCAAACTCTCCAAATCATCGCTCCTCCGGGCTGGAACCCTTTGCGTAATCCTCTCCACCGCCTCCGCCGCTTTCGCCCAACCCGCCGCCACCGATGTCGTCGTCACCGGCAATACCCGTTTCGCCTTTGACCTCTACGGCCGCCTAAAATCCACCGACGGCAACCTCTTTTTTTCGCCCTACAGCATTTCCACGTGTCTTGCCATGACCTGGGCCGGCGCGCGCGGCAATACCGAGTCGCAAATGGCCGGCGTGTTCCATTTCAGCACCGTCCAAACCGGGCTCCATTCACAATTTGCCAGCCTGCAAAAACAATTGAACGCCATTCAGGAGAAAAAGGAAGTCGCGCTCAACATCGCCAACGGGCTCTGGGCGCAAAAGGACCATCCCTTCCTGCCCGCGTTTCTGCAAATCGCCACCCGCGATTACGCCGCCAACGTGCAACAGGTTGATTTCCGCACCGATGCCGAAGCTGCCCGTAACGACATCAACAACTGGGTCAGCGGTAAAACCGCCGATCGCATCCAGAATCTCATTCCCTCCGGCGCGCTGGATGCCATGACGCGCCTCGTCCTCGTGAACGCCATCTATTTCAAGGGCCACTGGGCCGCTCAGTTCAAAGCCAGCAACACCGCCCCGGCGCCCTTCACAACCGCGTCTGACCAAGGGACGACCGCCCAATTCATGAACCTCACCGACAACTTCCGCTACGCCGAATCCGACGACCTCCAACTTCTGGAACTTCCCTACGCCGGCGGTGACCTTTCCATGGTCGTCCTCCTTCCCGCTGAAACCAATTCGTTCAAAGACTTCGAGAACACCTTGAGCGAGGAAAAACTCACCGGCTGGCTCGGTCAGGCGCGAAAAGAAAAGGTCAATGTCTTCCTGCCCAAGTTCAAGCTCACCCAGCAGTTCGCCCTCGCCGATACTCTCGCCGCGATGGGCATGACCGACGCCTTTTCGCCCAGCGCCGATTTTTCCGGCATGGACGGCGCCCGTGACCTCTACATCTCCGCCGTCATCCACAAGGCCTTCGTGGAAGTCAACGAGGAAGGCACTGAAGCCGCCGCCGCCACCGCCGTCACCGTCAGCGCCATGGCCATAGCCAGGCCCATGTCCGAGTACGTCTTCCGCGCCGATCATCCGTTTGTGTTCCTGATTCGCGACATCCATTCCGGCA
>DATMLG010000280.1:0-4085 GCA_035570675.1 Verrucomicrobiia bacterium
ACCCGCTCCGGCATTTCCAGCAGCGTGTATTTTCCGCGTCCGCAATTGTAAAAACTCTCCATCGAAGGCGTCGCCGACCCCAGCACCACCGTCGCTCCCTCCATCTGCCCGCGCACAATCGCCACGTCCCGCGCGTGATAACGCGGCGCTTCCTCCTGCTTGTAAGTGTGCTCGTGCTCCTCGTCCACAATGATCAACCCCAGCGGGTCCAACGGCGCGAAGATCGCCGAGCGCGCCCCGATCACCACCCGCGCGCGGCCCTGCCGGATTTTATGCCATTCATCGTGCCGTTCACCCGCCGAAAGATGGCTGTGCAACACCGCCACCAGCGTCCGCAAGGGGCCCGAGCTGAACCGCGCCTTGAACCGCTCCACCGTCTGTGGCGTCAGCGAAATCTCCGGCACCAGCACAATCCCGCCCTTGCCCTGTTCCAACGCATGCGCCAGCGCCTGCAAATACACCTCCGTCTTCCCGCTCCCCGTCACCCCATGCAGCAAAAAAACTGAGCTGTGTCCCGCACCGGCAGGGGCAACGTTTGCGCCTCCGATTTCGGGGGTAGCACCCGCGTCTCGCGGGTTCGATTCGGCGTCTCGCCGAATTGTCCCTTTCAGGAAAGGCAAAATATGTGCCGAACCCGTGGGGTTGACACTTGCGCCTCCGATTTCGGGGGTAGCACCCGCGTCTCGCGGGTTCGATTCGGCGTCTCGCCGAATTGTCCCCGCCGCTCTTTCCCCTGGTGGACCCGGCGTCCAGATGAACGGATATTCCTCCAGCGGTCCCACCAAACCCAAAACGCGCGGATTATTCCAGATGTATTCCCACTTCTCGTGCAAATCCGACTCAGACCGAATCATTCGATCAAACGACTCATCAGTCCAAACCGGCCCCTTTCGTTTCATCACCTTGTTCGCTTCATGCGCGGAAAATGACTTTATGCTGTGCAATATTTCCGAAAGCGGATGAACCGCGGCCACACCGGCTTTCTGCACCGGCAGCGGCTGAATCAGCAAGTGGACATGGTCGGGCATGACACATGCGAGGTAACATTTGATTTTTTCGCCGTGCCAATGATGACAGGCCGCCAGAACCTTTTCTCTCGCCTCCGGCGAGAGGACTAGTTTGCCGTGTGTTCGCCAGGTGAGATGATATATCGAACCGGGAATCTCAAAATGCGGCAGTCGGCGTCGGCGAACCGTCGGTTCAGAAACGACGCCTCGCGTGGGATCGGACGAGTGAGACGAATCTTCGAGAGTAGCACCCGCGTCTCGCGGGTTCAATTCGGCGTCTCGCCGAATTACCTCTTTCGGAAAAACTGAACTTTGTGGCGAACCGGATTTGGGCGGGACGCCCAAATCGACCCGCGAGACGCGGGTGCTACCCGTGGGAAGGACTTGAGCCCCATCAATGGCTTCCTTGATCTTCACCAGCGCCCGAACCTGCTGCAAATTCAAGTCCAGCGCCGTCGTCGGCAAAATCTGCTCCCGCGCGTACGGATCCCGCTCGGAAATTTCCGCCGCGATCGCCACCAGCCCCTTGTCTTCCAGATGCCGCACCGTCGCGCTCGTCGTCTCCGCCAGTTCCACCAATTCCTGCAACGGCATTTCGCGCCGTTCCTCGATGATGTTCCAAACCTCGCGCTGGCGTTTGGCCAGCTTCGGCAGTTCACCCGTCGGCGTCAGCGCCCGCACATACAACCGCTCCCGCCAGCCCGATTGCTCCTTCCGCACCGCCTCCGGCAACACGCTCTTCAGCGCAATCTCCGGCGGGCAGCAGTAATATTCCCCCATCCATCGCGCCAGCTTCAGGATTTTCGGCGTCACCAGCGTTTGCGCGCCGATGACCTTGAGGATCGGCTTCAGCCGCGCGTGCGCCGATTCCTCGGCGATGGCCGTCACGCAGCCCGAAACCTTGCGCGGCCCGAACGGCACCTGCACGCGGCTGCCCACGTCCACCTGTCCCACCAGCTCCGGTGGAATCAGATAATCAAACTCCTTGCGGAGCGCGATCTCCAGTGTGACCCGCGCAATCATCTTGGCAGCCAGATCATTAAGAGGCATCTCATAAATGTGAGCAGATGGCGCGATGGCTTTGACCACCCGCAAGGTGTGAGGAGCGGTGCCAGTCCGGAAGGACTTCCAAAGATTGAAAAATAAAAAACGGCCGCTTTCTTCGTAACCGGCGAGAAATCAAACCATTAAGGATGAGAAATGGCTCAAAAATCGACTGTTTTTGTCGTAACCGGCGGGAAATCAAATCCTTGCGACGATCTTTTCCATCAACCGGTAGGGCGAAGCTCCTGCTGAGCCCAAAACCCGCCACTGCCATGCGCAACCCAATTCCGCGGGTTGCGCTGCTTGTGCCGCGTTCAACGGCCTCGCGCCTTTGGGATCCGATTGCGTTCATCACTTGATAATGCATTATCCGACCTCCTCTTCAACCATTCCCGCTACCGCACTCATCGACCCCGAGGGCCTTGAGTCGGGGCACCGACGCCACAAACTCTAGCACCAATCTTTCTCCTGTCAAATCTCGCCAACAGGCGGTAGGGGGTCAGTTTGAAAAAATGGAACCTAGACTCAAATCCGGGCTTGCATCACCATCTTTACCAATGGACTGCGTCGGACAACCTCCAACCGCCTCCATGCATTGGCGTAATTCTTCGACGGTTTGGGGCTGTTTGAAAACATATGCCCACCCCTTTTCATTACATTCCCGGAAAATGCTCGGTGCTGTTTGGTCACACACAACCCGCAATAAATACATGAAGAATCCACGTAAAATTTGCCCGAAACATTTTGCGAAACTCTTGCGTTGCGTGATGCCATAAATGTGATGATGTCCGACGATTCAAAGCTGAAGCCGCCATGCCTTAAAATCAAGGCAAGAGACGGACGATTTCTCCAAAAGTCCACACATGATCCGCACTCCCCTGCTTGCCCTCCGCCCCTTGCCTCCGGTACAACCATGCCGTGAACCGCGGTTTCCTTCTCTTTCTCCTCCTGCTTCTCGCCGGAGCCGGCGGTTATTGGTGGTGGTACGAATGGCGCGACCACAGCCAGGACATTCCCATCCTCGCCGCCGCCAAGCGCTACGGCCTCGAACCTGCGTTGGTAAAGGCCGTCGTCTGGCGCGAAAGCCGTTTCCATCCCGGCCAACGCGGTCGCGCGGGTGAATATGGCCTCATGCAAATCCGCCCCGTCGCCGCCAGCGAATGGGCCCACACCGAACACGTCCCCGGCTACACCGCCGACACCCTCCTCAATCCCGCCACCAACACCCTCGCTGGCGCTTGGTATCTCCAAAAACTTCTCAAACGCTACGCGCAAACCGACAACCCCCTCCCGTTCGCCCTGGCCGATTACAACGCCGGCCGCGCCAACGTTCTCAAATGGGATCGCGGCCCCGCTGGCACCAATAGCGCCGTTTTCATGAACCAGATTACCTTTCCCGGCACCAAGGCCTACATCCGTTCCGTGATGCAACGCTTCGCCCATTACCGCCCCATCTTCCCGCCAAAAACATGATACTGGACAGCCGTTCGCCAGGTTGGCAAGAATCGAGGAAATGAAAACCCCCACCACATTTCTCATCGTACTGCTGGCGGCAGGCCCCCTCTTTGCCGCCGACACCAGCACCACCAGCCAGGTCGGCGACGCGGTGGCCAAGCTCAAATCAGCCACGAACTACAGTTGGACCGCAGTCATCAAACTGCCGAACTCGCCGTTCGTTCCCGGTCCGGTGCAGGGCCGGACGCAGAAGGGCGGTTATTCGATGGTGACGCAGCCATTCAACGACAACACTTTGGAAGCGGTCTTCAAGGGGGACAAGGCTGCCGTAAAAAGCGAGGATGGGTGGCAGTCCCTTGACGAAGCGGAGGGAATGACGGCGATGATGGGCGGCTTTTTGACCAACAGCGGAACCCCCGCCGATGAAGCCGGGAAATTGCTCAAGAATGTCCAGGACCTGAGGGCGGGTGACGGCGGTGAGCTCAGTGGCGATTTCACTCCGGAAGGAGCCACGGAACTGCTGACATTCCGTCCTCGCGGCGGCGACCCAACCCAGCCGAAAAACGCCAAGGGGTCGGT
>DATMLG010000281.1:0-9913 GCA_035570675.1 Verrucomicrobiia bacterium
GCAGGCATACGATATTCTCGCGGTGGCGGACCACGATTACAAAGGGCATCGCGTCCATGCCATGAAGGCCATTGAGGCGGCGTGCAAGCTGCTGGGCACCGATATTTCCGGCCGGGGCAAGGGACGTGAGCCACAGCCCACTTCCGACGAGCAATTGCGCCAGGTGCTGGCCTCCATCGAACAGGTGCGTGGCTCCCTGGCTGCGGCGGGCACCCAGCCCAAGGTGGTCAAACATCTCGACGTCGCCATCAGCCAGCTTACCACGGCTCTCTCCATCAAATAGGCATTTTTAAGACCGGCTTTGGCGCCGGACGAATTCCAAACGGTGCGCGGCCCAAGGCTGCGCGCCGTTTTTATCCTTTAATGAGGGCGGCCAAAAAGAAATTGAGGTCTGGCCCGTTCCCGGTCATGCTGACCGCCTTTATGCACCGGGTTAATCTTGGCATCATCGGCGGCGGGACCGTCGGCGGGGGCGTCTATCAAGCCGTTCAACGCAACGGCGCGTTGATGATGTTACGGCTGGGCGTGCAGTTGCGCGTCGTTCGCATCGCGGTTCGCGACCAGAAAAAGGCCCGCGCGGTCAAGCTGCCTTCAGCATTGTTGACCACCGACTGGGAGGACGTGATCGCGGACCCGTCGGTCAACTTGGTCGGAGAATTCATCGGCGGCACCACCACGGCGCGGAAGATGGTATTGAGCGCCTTGCGGCGGGGAAAGCCGGTGATTACCGCGAACAAGGCGCTGCTTTCGGCCCACGGCGAGGAATTGTTCGCCGCCGCGCAAAAACACGGTGCAAATCTTTATTACGAGGCGAGCGTTGCCGGCGGCATACCCATCATCAAGGTCCTGCGCGAGGGACTAATCGGCAACCGCATCACGCGGCTCTACGGCATCGTGAACGGCACCTGCAACTACATCCTCAGCCGGATGAAGCTGGAAGGCGCGGATTTTGCCTCGACGCTTGCCGACGCGCAGCGGTTGGGTTACGCGGAGGCCGAGCCGTCCCTCGACATCGACGGCCACGACGCCGCGCACAAAATCGGCATCCTGGCGTCGCTGGCTCATGGTTTCTGGGTGAATCCACGCAATGTTTTTGTGGAAGGAATCCGCGGCATCACGCAGGAGGACATTCAATTCGCTGGCCAGCTCGGCTACACCATCAAGCTGCTCGGCGTGGTTAAAACTTTGGACGGAACTGGTTCGCGAAAGACCGGTCGCGGCGCGGTGCAGGTGTCGGTTTATCCCGCGCTCGTGCCGGAGACGCATTTGCTGGCCAGCGTCAACGGCGTCTTCAATGCCATCCTGGCGCGCGGCGACGTCGTGGGTGACACACTTTATTACGGACGCGGCGCCGGCCAGGACGCCACCGCGAGCGCGGTGTTGAGCGATCTCGCGGACGCGGCGCTGGATTTGAAGTGCGGCGTCAAAAGCCGCGTCTGTCCCTTCGTGCCGCATGAACGCGACGGCGCCGTCGCGCCGATCGGCGAAGTGGTCTGCCGGTATTACCTGCGCTTGAGCGTGATTGACAAGCCGGGCACGCTGGCAAAAATCGCGGCCATTTTAGGCGGGGCGAAAATTGGCATCTCTTCCGTCATACAGCCGGAAGGACACGAGGGCAAGAGCGTGCCGCTGATCTTGATGATTCACGACGCCACCAACGCAAACATGGGCCGGGCGCTGGAGAAAATCGGCCGTCTGGCCGCAATCAAGGCGCCGCCGCTGATGATTCGCGTGGAAAGTTTTGAATAATGGCCTCGCTCCTGTTCCACAGCACCAATGGCCAGGCGCCGCCGGTCAATCTGCGCGAGGCGTTGCTTCAGGGTCAGGCGCCGGACCGCGGGCTGTATTTCCTGGAGAAATTTCCCCGGCTTTCCTCGGACGAGATGGCCGGGTTCAGCCGGCTCGCCTACCACGAAATTGCCTTTCGCGTGCTGTCCCAGTTCACCGCCGGCATCATTGAACCGGACGCGTTGGCGGCCATGTGCCGCGAGTGCTACAACTTCGACGTGCCTTTAGAGAAGATCGATGGCCGCATCCATTTGATGCGCCTGGATCATGGGCCCACGGCGTCGTTCAAGGATTTTGCCGCCCAAATGATGGCCCGGCTCATGGGCCGCTTTCTGCGTGAGGACGGAAAGCATGTCACGATTCTCACCGCCACGAGCGGCGACACCGGCTCCGCTGTGGCCCATGCGTTTCACAATGTGCCCGGCGTGAATGTCCTCGTGCTGTTTCCCTACGGCGAGGTCAGCGTCAGCCAGCGCAAGCTGATGACCACGCTCAGCGGCAATATCCGCACCGTGGCGATTGACGGCAAGTTCGACGACTGCCAGGCCATGGTCAAGCGCGCCTTTGCCGACCCCGCGCTCGCGCACATCCCGCTTTCGTCCGCCAATTCCATCAACATCGGCCGCCTGCTGCCGCAGAGCGTTTATTATTTTTACGCCGCCTCGCGGGTCGCAAAACCCGGCGAACCCGTGGTTTTCTCCGTGCCGAGCGGCAATTTCGGTGACATGATGGGCTCCATCGTCGCGCGCGAAATGGGTCTGCCGGTGCGAAAAATCATTGTATCGGTCAACGACAATGACGCGTTTCCGAAATTCCTCGCCGGCGGCGTTTATCAGAAAATTTCGCCGTCGCGTAATTCAGTGTCCAACGCGATGAACGTCGGCCACCCAAGCAACCTCGCGCGCCTCGTGGCCGTGTACGGCGGACGCATGGACGAGACCGGCGTCATTCACAAGCAGCCCGACCTCGCCGCGATGCGCCGGGATTTGTTTTCCAGCTCGGTTTCCGACGACCGCACGCGCGCGACCATCAAGGCCGTCTGGGACAAATACAAATTGCTCCTCGAACCGCATGGCGCGGTGGCGTGGCGTGGCTTTGAAGACTGGCAGGAGAGCGAATCGCTCGGTGATTTGCCCGCCGTTATTTTGGAAACCGCAAATCCGGCCAAGTTCCCGGAGGAAATTGAACGCATGATGGGCTGGTCCCCGGACATCCCGCCCGTGATGGAGATCACGAACAAATTGCCGGAAGATTTTGACCGGATGGGCGCGGATTACGAGGCGTTCCGCCATTATCTCCTGGCGCGGCCCGCGCCTTGAAGGCCAGGTCATCGAGTTATGAAACGGGCGGGAATGATGGGAGCGCTGGTTCTGGTGCTGCTGGCGGCCGGTTGCACATTCGACGCGCTGACCAGGGACCGATTCCTGAGCTTTGATTTCGACGGAACGACGGTCAAGGTGTCCTCGAACGGAATCGAGAACAACCTCGAGCTGAAACCATACGTCGCGGGCAGCGGGACTTATGAGTACACCGTGTTGTTCTCCAAGCGCCGCTCGGGCTTCACCTATCTGCTGATCAATGCCGTCAGCCGGTCCAACGCGCAGGGCGAAGGTCCTTGCGCCGGCGGCAGCGAACAGAACCTCATCTGGCTGAAGCTGGATGCGGGGTTTCATTTGCAGGACGGGAAATCGGTGCTGGTGGAATCCTGCCTCCAGAACATTCACGGCCGGCAGGGATACGACCGGTCGGAGAATCATTTGACAATGAATTATGCCCGCACATCCGTCGACGGAGAAGGCGGAAACCTTGGAAGCAGTCAATTTCAGTCCGCATTGACCTACGACAACGACCATCCGGAAGCCGGGCTGGTCGTTGATACGCAAGAAGTTAAATGACCGGCCGCGAACTGAGCGCATGGTCGCAATTTTCAATTCACCTTTTCAAACGCCGGGTTTCTGCTATGTTCCCGTTCCCGTTTCGAGCCCGGCCGGATGGTGTGCCGGCACCGGACGGCGCAATTTTACATGGCCCTGATTGTTCAAAAATACGGCGGCACTTCGGTCGGCAACCCCGAGCGCATCAAGAACGTTGCCCGGCGCGTCAACCAACATCGCGCGCAGGGCGATCAGGTCGTCGTTGTGGTGTCCGCCATGAGCGGCGAAACCGACCGCCTCATCAAGCTCGCCAAGGAAATCATGCCGCTGCCCAGCGAACGCGAAATGGACATGCTTCTGGCCACCGGCGAACAAACCACCATCGCGCTCACCGCCATGGCGCTGCATTCGATGAACGTCCCGGCGGTTTCGCTGACCGGTTCGCAGGCGGGCATCGTCACTGATGACGTCCACACGAAGGCCAAAATCCAGACCATCAAGCCCAAGCAGGTTCACGCGCTGCTGGACGCGGGCAATGTGGTCATCGTGGCCGGGTTCCAGGGCCAGACGGCGGCGGGCAGCATCACCACGCTGGGGCGGGGTGGCTCAGATTTGACGGCGATTGCGCTCGCGGCGGCGTTGAAGGCGGACCTCTGCCAGATTTACACGGACGTGGACGGCGTTTACACGGCGGACCCGCGCATCGTGCCGGCCGCGCGCAAGCTGGAGGAAATTTCCTACGACGAAATGCTGGAGCTGGCGAGCCTGGGCGCGAAGGTCATGCAATCGCGCTCGGTGGAATTCGCCAAGAAATTCGGCGTCGTGTTTGAAGTGCGTTCGAGCCTGAATGACAACCCGGGAACCATTGTGAAAGAAGAAACGAAGAACATGGAGGACGTCGTGATTCGCGGCGTGTCGCTCGACAAAAACCAGGCCAAGGTCACCCTCGTGGCCGTGCCCGACCGCCCCGGCGTGGCGGCGCGCATCTTCAAGGCGCTGGGCGAGGCGGCCATCAACGTGGACATGATCGTGCAGAACATCAGCCACGGCTCCGGCAAGCCGGCCACGGACCTGTCCTTCACGCTGGACAAGCCCGACCTCCTCAAGACGCGCAAGGTGATTGACGGCCTGAAGGCCGAGATTGGTTTTCGCGAGGCGATCGCGGATGAGAACATCGGCAAGCTCTCCATCGTGGGCGTGGGGATGCGCAGCCATTCCGGCGTGGCGGCGAAGATGTTCGAGACCCTGGCGAATGAAGGCGTCAACATTGACATGATTTCGACCAGCGAAATCAAGATTTCCGTCGTCATCGAACTCGCGAAGGGCGAGAAGGCCATGAAGGCCGTACACGCGGCATTTATTGGGTGACGAAACCGGCCTCGGGAAACTTGCTTTTTTCGCGGTTAATTTACAGGCGCTTCAGAAGCTGATCGTACTCCGCGTGCGTGCCAATCCAGAACCAAACAATTAAATTGGCGCGCCGCCGTCCCAGGGCGCGGTAGTTTTGATTCACCCGGACGGACCAAACGTTTCCGACAAGCGGCTTGAAATGCAGCGCGGAGTTAAAAGCATCCTTGCGCCAAAGTTGGAACTTCTCCCTCGCCTGCCTCTGTATCTCCTCCGGCAGAGCTTGATAACAAACCCAGAAGTCCGGGTGCGCTTGCGAGATCACGGCAGTTCCGAAAACTTGCCGCGGTCAATGTCGGCGTCCACCTTCTTCAATAGCGGATCCAATTTGCCGGCGGCAAGATCGCGCTTCATCTGCTCATCCCATTCATCGTCTTCCCAGCGGTGCAGGCAGCGCGCCACCTCGGCGCGCTCTTCCAGCGTCAGTTTGGGGATGGCCGCTTTGATGTCTTGCAACGTACTCACAACTATTTGATAACCCAAAATAGGCCGAAAAACAAGCCTTGTTTTGCGGAGCATGAGGCGGACGAGAATTGATAACGCGGTTGACATCCTCTCCCCGCGGAGGCTCTATTCTTGGAAGTTAAACTTGGCAAACTCGAATTATGAGCTTTGATGTCTTTCTGACAAAATTCTTGGCGGGGATGCCTGCCGAGTCGAACCGTGACGCGGTGTTGGCGGTCCTTAATAAGGCGAAATTTCAAGGGCCGGATGAGCATGGGTTCTACGTTGTAGAGTTCGCAGACGGTCATAGTGTCGAGTTTAGCGCCGGTGGGCTTCAAGGGGAGGGTGAATTTAACGACTGTGCATTTCATATCCGTGGCATGAGTCCGGATTTGGTGAGATTCGTTTTTGAGATCGCGAAGGCCGGCGACATGGTGATGATGCCGGCGACGGAAGATTTCGTTCCCATTCTCTCGTTGCCCGGGCAGCAGAATGAATTGCCAAAAGAATTGGCGGAGAATGAGATTCCGCCAGTACTCTGTGGTTCGCCGGAGGAGTTGTGGTCTTTGTTGTCCGGTGGGTACGAAGGTTGGAAGAAATACCGCGACCAGGTGGTGGGCGATAATCGCGATCCGTAATGCCGGTTCGACTTCGCCAATTATGCTGCGAAACCTCGTTCGTGCAGGAATGTTTTTCCTCATGATGGTTATGATGACCTTCGCGTGCACCCTTGTCTGGCAGGGCTATGTCAACGACAGGCTATATCATTGCACTGATTCGGGCGGATTTGGCTATTTGGCCCCGGGTGATTGGGTTCACCCTGCGCATGGGTTGGTTCATGTCCCTGAAATCGTCACGCACACGTCGACAAGCGACCCGGATACCCTTAAGGAAGGATGGAGCATAAACCGCCTGTGGTGTTTATGACTGGCCTTTTTTGCCGGCTCCCTCCTGGTCAGTGCCGGGTTTGCGCTGCTCCCGTGGATACCGAAACGGGACAGTTCGGCGAATGGAACGGAAAAATGAATTTGACCAAAACCGCTAAATAGCCGATAAGAGCAGTGTGAATCGTAATTTGAATCTGAACCTGCTGCTTGAGACGCTGCTGCGCGGCGCGGCGGTCGGGTTTTGATTCGTTCACCAGAGCTTTCCAAACCCCACTGCCAAACCGGCGGTGGGGTTTTTGTTTTTGCCAAATGAAGACGCCGCCGCCATAACTAACAAAGACCATGCAAAAAGATCCATCGAAGAAATATCGTCCGTTTCCGCCCGTCCGATTGCCGGACCGGCAATGGCCCGACCGCGTCCTCACCCACGCCCCGCGCTGGTGCAGCGTGGATTTGCGCGACGGCAATCAGGCGCTCGCCGTGCCCATGAACGTCAGCCAGAAGCTCGAATTGTTCCATACTCTGGTGAAATGCGGCTTCAAGGAAATCGAAGTGGGCTTTCCTTCGGCATCGAATACCGAATTCACTTTCAACCGCCGCCTGATTGAAGAATGCCGCGCGCCGGACGACGTCTGGCTCCAGGTGCTCGTGCAGGCGCGCGAAGACCTCATTGAACGCACGTTCGAATCCCTCGTCGGTGCGAAAAAAGTCATCATTCACATGTATAACTCCACGTCGCCTGCGCAACGGCGCGTGGTCTTCGGCATGTCGAAGGAGCAGATTGTGCAGGTCGCGGTGCGCGGGGCGGAATTAATCAAGGAGCGCCTGCCGCGCCTCAAGGACACCGAGGTGATGTTGCAATATTCGCCGGAAAGTTTCAGTGCCACGGAAGTGGAATTTGCGAAGGAAATTTCCGAGGCGGTCATGAACGTCTGGCAACCGACGCCGGAGCGCAAGATGATCTTGAACCTGCCGGACACCGTCGAGGTTGCGATGCCCAACGTCTACGCCGACCAGATTGAATGGATTTGCCGGAACATCCGCAACCGCGATTCGCTCATCGTCAGCCTGCACACGCACAACGACCGTTACACCGGCGTGGCGGCGACGGAACTCGGCTTGCTCGCGGGCGCGGACCGCGTGGAAGGCACATTGTTCGGGAATGGCGAGCGCACGGGCAACTTGGACATCGTCACAGTGGCTTTGAATTTTTACATGCACGGCATCGACCCGAAGCTCGATTTCACGGACATGAACGCGATTGTCGAGGTTTACGAGCGTTGCACCGGGATGAGCGTGCCCGCGCGGCATCCTTATGCGGGCGAACTGGTGTTCACCGCGTTCAGTGGCTCGCACCAGGACGCCATCAAGAAGGGGCTCGCGGAGTGGGAACGCGGCGGGCGCTCGCATTGGGATGTGCCATATCTCACGATTGACCCAAACGACATCAGCCGCCAATACCGCGAGGTCATCCGCGTCAACAGCCAGTCGGGCAAGGGCGGCGTCGCCTACCTGCTGGAAAACGAATTTGGCATCGTTTTGCCGAAGGAAATGCAGCGCGAGTTTGGGCCGATCGCCAACGAAGAAGTGGACCGGCTCGGCCGCGAAGTCAGCGGCGCGGAATTGAAGGAAATGTTCTGGCGCGAATACATTGAGCGCGCGAAGCCGTGGGAATTGCAGGCGTTCGAGACTGAGAGCAAGAACGGCGTGGTCCGCTGCCGGGCACAATTGACGCGCGACGGCAAGGCCGTGGAATTCGCCGGCGAAGGCAACGGCCCTCTGGCGGCGCTGGTGCACGGATTCGGCAAGGCGGGTGTCCCGCGGTTCGAAATCACGAACTACAGCGAGCATGCTCTGAGCGCGGGCGAAGAGGCCTCGGCCATCGCCTACATCCAGGTCAAGCACGCCGACGGCCGGACCCGCTGGGGCGCGGGCGTGGATACGAACATCGAGCTGGCCTCCGTGCGGGCCGTGCTAAGCGCCTTGAACCGATCATAATACCGATCCCGCCCATCGTTGTGCTGAAGATGCGCGACATTCAAGGGACAGGATATTCTTCAATCGTCTGACCGTTTTGATCCGTGCGCCATGCTTTTTGCAACTTCCAAGGACTTTCTTCGGACGTCCGGCTTACTGTGTAATGACATGTGGACGAATCGCCGTTTTGTTGTACACCAAACATTACAGATTCGGATCCGGGATCGGAATTTGCTTCAAAATAGACCGCTCCTTTGTCATTTTTTGACAAGCTAGGAAGTTGGTTTTTTTCCTTTAAGCTCTCGTAGGCTTCCAGCGTTGTTCTATGGTTGCTAAGAGTGATTTCGTTCAAGATGTCACCTGCAAGGGGACCAGTTCTTGTCTGCTTGAGATACATCATCCGATTCGGAAAATCCAAAGTAACGAGGTGCCGCGCCAGGAAGCTCAACCCAAGCGTGTTGTAATGATCCGCTGCTGCGATTAGGAGGTTTGTGAAGGTATTGCAATCCCAAACGCATTCCGGCAAAAAAACTGCGGTTCCTTTAATCTCACCCTCGCTCGCCATGCCGTCAATATTGCAGCCGGTATCAATCAGCAAGTTGGTGTTGTTGGCGATAAGGCCCTCGTGATGAATGGTTGGGCGGATAAGAGTCCTTTCAGGGTCAATCCCGGAAAACGTTAGTGAAAAGGCTCTCCCTAGTTCGGAGACTCTCAAATGGTCTGGATCTAGAAAGCGCATCTTCCCTGCTTCAAAATCCAATTGGATGCAGTAGTGCTGCAGGCAGTCCATGCCGAGCACCCCCATCGTGTTCGATCCCATGCGTGTGAGGTCGGAGGTAAAGATTTTGGCAGCTATCGGCAATCGGATGTTTCCCAAATAGAGCTTCGGAGCAGTATAAATGTGTGATATTTCCTTGCCATTCCACCAGTTCAGCGAGGATTGGCCAAGGCGCTTTCCCAATTGTGGCTCCAGAGATGTGTTGAGAACAGTGACTGGCGCCCCCGTGTCCACGTCAAATGGCAACGCGTCCCCGCTCTCTAGCCGGAGTTTTACCGTCAAGTGGCCTCCACGGCCTGCCTCTTTGTTCATGGTCACGTCACCGGGGAACTCAGGCGCTGCGATCTTGGCAGAGCGATGGGGGGCAGTTGCACAAGAACACAAGAGCAGCAGACTCAACAATGGGGCAAACGTGCGTGGATTTGGGGTCGATCTCATCCTGCCCGATCAGCCCTTCTTCTCCGTCGCTTCCCTCGCCCGCCGGCGTCCGATGTCCTCCAGATGCCGGATGACGAGGGCGGTCCAGCCGGTTTGATGGCTGGCGCCCAGGCCTTTGCCGTTGTCGCCGTTGAAATATTCGTGGAACAGGACGAGGTTCTTCCAGTTTGGGTCATTTTGAAAACGCATATCATCGCCGCAAGCGGGACGGCGGCCGGATTTGTCCGGGAGAAACAGCCTGGTCAGGCGCGCGGCGAGCTCGTGGGCGACTTCCTTGAGGTTTAGCATTTTGCCGGAGCCAACGGGACATTCGACCTTGA
>DATMLG010000282.1:0-8621 GCA_035570675.1 Verrucomicrobiia bacterium
GGCCGTACTTGATGGCGTTCTCGACCAGGTTGAAAAGCACCTGCTGCAGGCGGTCCGTGTCCGCGCGCGCGGTCAGTTCCGCCGGCACGTCGTTTTGCAAATGCGCGTTCTTGCCCGCCGCGCGCGCCTGCAGGTCCTCGATCACCCGCGCCGCCTCCCTCCGCAATTCCACCTCGTGCAGGTTCATCACAATCTGCCCGCTTTCCAGCCGCGAAATCGTCAGCAAATCCTCGATCAAATACGTCAGCCGGTCGGTATGTTTTTCAATCGTCCGCAAAAAACGCCCCGCCAGTTCCGGATCGTCCTTCGCCCCGTCCAGCAAGGTTTCCACGAAGCCCTTGATCAACGAAAGCGGCGTCCGCAGTTCATGGCTCACGTTGGCCACAAACTCCTGCCGCGTGTTCTCCAGTTGCCGCAGCCGCGTCAAATCATGGAACACCAGGATCGACCCCCGCTGCGTCCCTTCGCGATCCAGCATCGCCGCCGCGTTGAATTCCAGCCAGCCGCCGCTCACGCCCGGCAGTTCCAGCTCCATCCCCTGCACAATCCGCTCCTGCGGCAGGCGTCGCGCCACCTCCGCCAGTTCCTGCAGCCGGAACGCCTCCATGATCGTCTGCCCGCGCACATCCACCTTCAGGCCGAAGAATTCCAGCAAGGCGCGGTTCACCAGTTGCACACGGCCCGCCTGGTCCAGGATCAACACCCCCTCCGACATGCTGTTGAACAACGCCTGTTGCTCCGCCTCAATCCGTGAAATCTCCCGGTAATGCTGCTTCTGCGCAGACTCCAGCGCCTGCTGCACCCTCCGGCATTCCTCACGCAGCAACCCCTCGCGGCGGCGCCACCAAAAATGCAGTGCCACCGCGGCCCCCAACGCAAGGATTGTCAGCAAATATGCCATCGGCATCGAAAGAAGGAGGTGATGAAATCAGGATGCGTCCAAAACTACAACCTGGTCCCGCGCGGAGGTTCCCAAATCTTCCAAGTCATCATCCCGTCCGGATTCTAAACGCAAACCCGCCCCTCAGTCTTCGATAAACCGATACCCGACTCCCCGCACTGTATCCAGATATTTCGCCGCCGTCCCCAGTTTCTCCCGCAGCCGCCGCATGTGCGTGTCCACCGTCCGCGTGTCAATCAGGTTGTCGTACTCCCACACGTCCTGCAGCAATTGCTCGCGCGACTGCACCCGCCCGCGCCGCTGCGCCAGCACCGTCAACAGCCGGAACTCCGTCGCCGTCAGGTCAATCGTCCGGCCCTTCACCATCGCCTGGTGGCGCGGGATGTCCAAGCTCAGCTCCTTCAGCGTGATCTCCTCCTGCTTCGCCGCCGCCACCGGTGCCTGGCCGTTGCGCAACAGTTTCTTGATCCGCAAAATCAACTCGCGCGGACTGAACGGCTTCGTCACATAATCGTCCGCTCCCAGTTCCAGCCCCAGCACCCGGTCAATCTCCGCCGCCTTCGCTGTCAACATCAGGATCGGCGTCGCCGAAATCCGCTGGTCCCGCCTCAGTATCTTGCACACCTCCAGCCCGTCCACTTCCGGCAGCATCAAATCCAGTACAATCAGGTCCGGCAGCAGCGCCCGCGCCTTCTTCAGCGCCTCATCGCCGTCCACTGCCGTCAGCACGTCGTAGCCAGCGCTCTTCAAGTTGAACTTGATGAGTTCAATCGCGTCCGGTTCGTCGTCCACTACCAGAATCTTTGGCATCACTCGTGATCTGGGTACCATGCGCACGATAATTCCACAAGCTATCCCGTGTGACAAGCAAGTTACGGTCTGGTAACGGAATCTTGTCAGCTTTTCCGCCCCCGAATTTACCGCGCCGGACAGCGCGGGAAGTGGTTCAGCCCCAGCCAATAACCCCGGATTTGCTCCAAAACCCCCAGCAACTCTTCCGGCCTGGCCGGTTTCACCAGATATGAATTCGCCTGCAAATCAAACGCCCCGTTGATGTCCTGCTCCCGGTTCGACGACGTCAGTAGAATCACGACCAGCCGTTTGTAACGTGGATCATTCCGAATCAGCGCCAGTGTCTCCAATCCGTCCAGCCGCGGCATCTTGATGTCCAGCAGCAACAATCCTGGAAACGGATAATCCACGCGGTCCGCAAACTTCCCCTCACCCTGCAAATACGCCATCACTTCCTCGCCGTCGGACACAAACCGCACCGGGTTTGCAAACTGCGCCTTCTTCAAGGCATGCTTCAGGAGGAAGGCATCATCCGCATTGTCTTCCGCCACCAGAATCGTCAGGTTCAAATTGTTATTTTCCAATTGCCTGACACCTTCCAGCACACCCCGCCCGGTTACAAGCGCATTATTGACCTTGTTCGGGCCTGCCTATTTCGCCTGCCAGCCGCCCTTGACCCGCATTTGAATCGAGTAAAATGCCGTGCTCGCCGTGATAAACAGCGTTTGCTTGTCCGCACCCCCAAAACACACGTTCGCCGTCCAGCGTTCCGGCACCGCGATGTGCCCCAGCCTCTTTCCCGTCTTGTCAAACACCGTCACCCCGTTCCCGGTCAGATACAAATTCCCCTCGTTATCAATCGTCATGCCATCCGAGCCGAGCGAACAAATCAGCCGCTTGTTCGTCAGCGTGCCGTCGGGCTGCGTGTCATACGCCCATGTCTTCCGCGCGCGAATATCTGAAACATACAAAATCTTTCCGTCCGGCGTGGCCGAGATGCCGTTCGGCTGGCTCAGGTCCGTCGTCACCCGCTTCAATTCCTTCTGGCCCGGCCCCAGATAATAAACCTCCTCGCTGTCTTGCGGCCGTTCGGTGTAATCCCACCAGTCCCGATGATAATACGGGTCCGTGATATACATGCTTCCGTCCGGCATCACCCAGACGTCATTCGGGCCGTTCAACTTTTTGCCATTGTAAGAATCCACCAGGATTGTGTGCTGGCCGTCCGGTGTGATGGACCAAAGCGCCGTTTTCTCGTCGGCACACGCGATCAAATTTCCCTTCCCGTCAAAATTCATCCCGTTCGCGTGTCCCGCCGGCTGCAGGAACGTGCTCAACTTTCCGTCCGTGCTCCACTTCATGATGCGGTTGTTCTGCTGGTCGGTGAAAAACACGTTCCCCTGCGCGTCGCAGCTCGGCCCTTCCGTGAACTTGAACTCGTTCGACAATTTCACGAGGGTTGCGCCCGGCGCAACCGTGTCCGGCATTTCGTTGGTCATGGTAGTCTGGGCCGTGCAAAGCTGGATGGTTCCGGCCGATGCCATCATCACTGCAAGCAGTTGCGGGATTTTCATGCCGCTTTCCTTAGCGCAACTTGTCCGTCAAGGAAAGCACTCTTTCGCCAATTACCGGCCTCCGCCCCGCTCGTTCCCCTGCCCGCGGAGCTGGCGGGAAACCGGAAATATTTTGCTTTTTCGCCCGACACCGGTTAACACACCATTCGCATGTCTCTGCTCATCAAGAACGGCGAAATCATCACCGCCGCCGGAAGCCAGACCGCCGATATCTTCTGCGAAAACGAAACCATCACCCGCATCGGCCCCAATCTTTCCGCGCCGCCCGGCACCGAGACCATTGACGCCGGCGGCAAATACGTCTTCCCTGGTTTCATTGATCCGCACGTCCACATTTACCTGCCCTTCATGGGCGCGTTCGCCAAGGACACCTGGGAAACCGCCAGCCGCGCCGCCCTCATCGGCGGCACCACCACGCTTATCGAAATGTGCTGCCCCGCCCGCACGGACGACGCCCTCGCCGGCTTCGAACTCTGGCTTGGCCACGCCGCCGACAAATCCGCCTGTGACTTCTCCTTTCACATGGGCGTCACCCGCTTCGACGACCGCACCGAAGGCCAGCTCCGAGAAATTGTGCAACGCGGCATCAGTTCTTTTAAAATCTTCCTCGCCTACAAGGGCGCCTTCGGCATCGACGACTCCGAACTCTACGACACGATGAAACTCGCCCGCGAACTTGGCGTCATCGTCACCGCTCATTGTGAAAACGAGACCCTGATTGCCGAACGCCAGCGCGAACTCCTCGCCGCCGGCAAGACCGGCCCCGCCTTCCATCATGAAAGCCGCCCGCCCGCTGTGGAGGCCGAAGGCGTCCACCATCTGATGAGCTTCGCCGAACTCACCGGCGCAGCCACTTACATCGTCCATTTGAGTTGCCAGGAAGCGCTCGCCGAAGCCCTTGCTGCGCGCCGCCGCGGCGCCCGCGTCAACATCGAAACCCTCATCCAATATCTGGTCCTCGACAAAACATTTGCCGAACGCCCCGATTTCGAAGGCGCAAAATTCGTCATGTCGCCTCCGCTCCGTGATGCCGTCAACCAACCCGTTCTCTGGGACGCCTTGCGCTCCGGGCTCATCAACACCGTCGCCACCGATCATTGTCCGTTCGATTTCAAGACCCAAAAAATCATGGGCCGCGATGACTTCACGAAAATCCCCAACGGCATCCCCTCCCTCGAAGATCGCATCAATGTTTTGTACACTCATGGCGTCAAAACCGGCCGTCTCGACCTCCAGCGGTTTGTGGACGTCGCCAGCACCCAGGCCGCCAAAATCTTCGGCCTCTTTCCGCGCAAAGGCACGATCCAGCCCGGCAGCGACGCTGACCTCGTTATCTACGATCCGAATTATCGCGGAACGATCTCGGCAAAAACTCACGCCATGAATGTGGATTACAATCCTTTTGAGGGCTGGTCGATTGAAGGCCGTCCGAGTGTTGTCACCGTTCGCGGCCAGGTCGCGGTCCGCGACGGCAAATTCGTCGGCAAAGTTGGCCGCGGCCAACTCCTCAAACGAGAGCCGGGTTATTTATGAAGGGGACAGCGGACCAAGTGAGTATTAGCTCTTGAGTAATTCTACAAAGTCTTCCTTGGTAAGGCCTGCTTCTCGGATGAGAGAGCGCAAGGTTCCTTTTGCCAATTCCCGGTGATTGGGCACCGTCAACCGCCGCATGGAGGAGTGGCGCAGAATGATATGACTGCCGGTTTGATGATCTACTTCGTAACCTATTTGTCGGAATGCTCGGACGGCTTCTTGTCCCGAACAAACCGGCAGACGACTCATGTCGAAACCTCGACAATTTCCTCTGTGATTGGCGGCGGGATTGCTTCCCCGTGTTTCTTGACGCTCGCGAGATAGCCCTCAATCGCATCCTTGATGTTCGCCATTGCCTCGGTGCGGGTCTTGCCCTGAGAGACGCACCCTGGAAGGGTCGGGCATTCGGCCACAAAAACGCCATCTTCATCCGGCTGAACGATTACACGGAATTTCATGCTTCCATGATAAGGCATCGGTTTCGGACAGTCAACTAACCTTGCACCCAATCACCGGGGCTATTTGCGAAACTTCTTGATCACCCGCTCCAGCGCGTCCAGCCCGATCTCCAACCTGCCCAGCTCCGGACCAAAACTGATGCGGCAATAATTCGTGTACCGCCCATGCGTCCGCCGGTTGCCGGGGTTCACATCGAAGAAAACTCCCGGCACAATGATCACGTTCTCCTTCAGGCCCTCGCGGAAGAAACTCATCCCGTCGTTCAACGGTTTCGGCAGGTTCACCAAGTTTGCCCAGATGTAAAACGCCCCCGCCGGCTCCGCTTCCACGCCGATGCCCATCTGCTTCAACCGCCCCAGCATGAACTCGCGCTTCTTGCCGAAATGCTTCTGGATCGCCGCCGTTTCCTGCTGCGCCAGCTTCGGCTCCAGCAATCCCGCCGCGATGTTCTGGAACGGATGGTTCGCTCCGCCGTCCAAAAACGACCCTGCGCTCGCGATGGCCTCGATGACCGACTTCGGCCCCAGCGTCCAACTGATGCGCCAGCCCGGATACCGCCAGTTTTTCGTCAGCCCATCCACGATGATCACCGGGTCTGTCTCCACGTCCTCCACGTGCGCCGCCGCCGACAGCATCTTGCAGCCCGAGGCGTCGCCGTAGATGTAATGCGAATAAAATTCATCAATGATGAACGAGCATTGGCATTCCCGCGCCAGCGCGCACCAGTCGGCCAGTTCCTTGTCCCCCGCCAATTGACCCGTGGGATTGCACGGATTGCTCACCAGCAACGCGCTCAGGCCCCGCCCCAAAATTTCCTTCTTCAACGCCGGCAGCGCAATCCGGTATCCCGTCTCCGCGTCCAGCAAAATGGGAATCGCCGTGAACGCCTTGAACACGCTCAGCAACTCCTCGTAGGCCGTGTAGTCCGGGATGAAATGGCCCATGTTGATGTTGCCCAGCGCGCTCGCCAGCCGCGTCAACGCCAGCCGTCCGCCGCTTGCGATGCTCACGTTGTCCCGCGTGTATTTCGACTTCTTCCCGCGCCGGTGCGTGGTGTTGTAAAAATCCGCCACCGCCTCCCGCAAATCATTATTCCCCGCCACCGGCCCGTATTGCTGTGACGTCGCCGGGATCTTCAAGCTTTCAATCCGCGCCGGCGCACCCGGGATCGCGCCCGTCTCCGGCGAGCCCTGACCCAGGTTTGACCATTCCGGCGAATCATAACTGAACCCGTGCCGCGCCGCCTCGTGCATCACATAAATGACGCCCGTTCGCGGCACAAACCGAAATCCCGGTATCGTGGATGGTTCCATCTTCTCAGTTCCGTTTCTTAATCTTAATCTCTTCGTCGTCCTCTTCGGGAAAAACGTGCGCCCGACACTAACCGCCGCCGCCGTCTTTTACCAATCCAAAATGCCGCCCAACGGTGCCCGGGTGGCACCCGCGTCTCGCGGGTTTAATTCGGCGTCTCGCCGAATTATCCTTTTCTTTCTTTAAAACTTGCTGCTTGAAACTTGAAACCCACCCCGCCATTTTTGCGGCATGTCGACGACCGACGCCTACACCCAACTCCTCGACGCCACCATCTCGCACCTGGAATCCTTGAAGAACCGCGGCGCCCGTTTCGTCTCCGTCTCTCCGGAAAACCTCGCCGCCTTGACCCAGGCGACGCCCCGTCGCACTGCCCCGGCTGCTCCCGCGCCCGTTCCATCTGCGCCTATCGCCCGTCCGAGCGTTGCGCCTATATCTGCACCCGCGCCCGCGCCCGCGCAGGTTGCCACCGCTCCAGTTTCCGAGGCCAAGGCCGCCGCGTTCGCCGAACTTCGCGCCCGAGCGCTGGTGTGCGTCAAGTGCCCGAACCTTGCCAGTTCCCGGAAAAACGTCGTCTTCGGTGTTGGCAGTCCGGATGCGTCGCTCATGTTTGTCGGTGAGGCCCCCGGCGCGGATGAGGATCAGCAGGGCGAGCCGTTCGTGGGCAAGGCCGGCCAGTTGCTCACCAAAATCATCCAGACGATGGGCTTTTCGCGCAGCTCGGTTTACATCGCCAATATTTTGAAATGCCGGCCCGACACACCCGGCCAGTCCGCTGGCAACCGCAAACCCACACCCGAGGAAATGCAGACCTGCATTCCCTACCTGCACGAGCAGATTGACCTCATCCAGCCAAAGGTCATCGTCGCCCTTGGCGCGACTGCGGTCGAGGGCCTGCTCGGCAAGACCATCGGCATCACCAAGCTTCGCGGCCAATGGCGCACCTATCGCAACATCCCCCTCATGCCCACGTATCATCCGGCCTATCTGCTGCGCAACCAGGCCTTGAGCGAAAAACGCCGCGTCTGGGAAGACATGCTCGCCGTCCTCGAAAAACTCGGCGCACCCGTCAGCGAAAAGCAGCGTGGGTTTTTCCTGAAGGCTTGAGCGCGCATCGACTCTGCAATTTGATTTTCCAGTGGTTGTGCCACTCCGAAGGCCCCGACGGGGCCGAATGTGAATAGCCGTAGGCGCGAGCCTACGGTCAGGTGGCAAAAAGGGAGTACGGCCCTGTCAGGGCCGAACAAATCCTGCCGGCGCATACCACGGGTTACACCCGTGGCTATTCATCTTCGGCCTCTCCGAGGCCGATTTTCGCACACTTTACCAATACCCGCCGGTGGGCCAAAGCCCTGATTCCTGATTGCTTTGTCTGGCAATCTGGATGACATTATCCCACAAGCCGGAGTGAAGACTCGTTCAAAAATCCTGTTGGTTCTCATTTTTCTTCTCATCCTCGGCTTCATCTTCCTTCTGCCTCATGGCCGTTACCGTCACGCCGTCGAAGCCTACAAAAAGGAACTTCTCGCCCGCGGCGAAAAACTCACCATCGCCGAACTCGTGCCCCCACCTTCTAGCGACGCCTCTAATGGAGCCAAAGCCTTCATGCAGTTGATGAGTAATTATAGGGAGCCTACCAATTTGCAATCTGAACTGCAGTTCGTTGCGCCTGGTTTGGCGAATGTCGCCTTTACCAATATTGGCTCCGCCGAGATGCTCGTTTATGAACAAAACCGAAGCAACGTCGCGGAACTTTGCAATGTTCTCAATAGGGCTTCCGACCTCGATTTTGATCTGGATTATTCCAGCGGTTTTAAGCCTGCACTGCCACATCTTCTAAAATTGAAGATGGCGGCATTATTGATTTCCGGAACTGCCATGCAAGCTTACGCTGCAAAGGATTTCCCCGGGGCACGAATGGACCTTCTTGCTAGCGTGAATTTGTTCCGGCTTTATAGCAATGAGCCGATAATAATATCCGACTTGGTCCGCGCGAATTTGGCGCGAATTGCCGCTGGCGCCACTTGGGAGGGCTTGCAATGCGACGAGTG
>DATMLG010000283.1:0-7401 GCA_035570675.1 Verrucomicrobiia bacterium
CATGAGCGCCGGCAGCAGCGCCAGGCTGCCCAGCATCAGCCCCACGGTGCGGAATTTCTGATAATGGGTTGCCATGTACGCAGCTATCAACGTCAGGCCATAGCCCATCAGGATGGCCACGAGGCCGTGTGACGATGTGAAAAAGACCTTGTGCAAATCCACGGACTGCTTGTCATCCTGCGGATTCATGAGAATCACCAGCAGGATGCCGACGCAGAGATAGGACCCCGTCAAACCAACGAGCCAGGAGCGCTCCCGCTTTTTCATTTTCAGGAAGAAAAACAGCGGAACCAGCGCCACGAACAACAGCACCCAGTTGTACTCCTCGGTGATGCCCGAAACGAGGATACCGAGCTGTTTGATGAAATGCGCGCGTCCGTCCGGCGAAGTCAGGTCCGTGGGATGCGCCTGTTCATACTGGCCGCGGCTCAGCGCGTGCCAGAAACCGTCCACCGTGCGCGGATAACCCCATTCCATTGGCGGATTGGTCATGCCCGTGATCGGCTCCCAGAAGTAGAACATGACGCCAAGCACGAACAGGCATCCGCACACGAATACTACTAGCCAATCCAAGCCCAGCTTGCTTGTCTTGACCGCAAAGTAGACGAAGGCGCCCAAGGCGGCCATGGAGAGGTACCAACAAAATATGGCGCCGCTCGAGCCCTTTTGACTCTGGGCGTAAACCGAGAACAAAAACCACGCCGCCAATGCGGCGTCCCGCAAAAACTCGGCCAGCGTTTCCTTGGTCACAATGGCAAGGATAATGTAAAAGAGGATGGAGGCGATGAGCACCACCGAGAAAATGAGCAGCAACGTGGGATCCACGTTGAGGGCGCTGGTCATGTTCTGCATCTTCACGATCACCCCGCCCAGCAGGAGAAAACTGTTCCAGTGAAAGAAATTACGGCCCAGCCGCGGATTCGCCATGGCAATGCAGGCTTCAATGCCCAGGCCGGCGCACAGCAGGGTCTGGTGAATAGTGGTGCAGATGCCAAAGGCGAGCATCGCAAAGAAAAGATACCGCCGCTGGTGCGGGGCATAAATCCAGCGCAGCATGAACAGCAGCACCAGCATCACCCACGGCACACCGAACAATGAAATGCGGTTGATTGCCACCGATTCGCTCCACATCACCCCGCCAAAACCCAGCGAAATTCCCGCGACCGCGCCGGAGACCATGCAGATGGCACTTTCCCAGCGGCCGGTCAGGCCTTTCAGTTCCTCGATGCCTTCGATGAGCATGCTGCTGCCGCGAGAAACCATCAGTCCCACCATGCCGCAGGCCATCGCGGCGGCGAAGGATTCGCCCACTTCGACGCGCCAGGCCGCGTTTCCCATCGGGAGCACCACCGTCCAGAGCCAGGAATAGATGGACCAAAACGGATAGCCCGGGGGATGCGGAATGCCGGCGTAAAATGAGCCGGTGACCAGCTCGCCCGAATCTTCCAGCGTCACCTCCGGCGCCAGGGTCAGCAAATAGACGATCCAGACCACGCCAAAGGCGATAAGCATGGTCAGCCAGTCAATCTTGCGAAAGAGCGGGGCTACCTTGATGGGGGCCGGCGCGGCCGGGATGGTGGCAGCGGCAGGTTTGTTTGCGGCCGCCCTGGCAGGGGACACCGATTTTGTGGCCGAATCCTTCGGCACGGGCAGTTTCTGGTTTTCCATTTCCGGGCCTAGTAGGATGAATTGGTCAGCGGCATAAAACGGATACTAGACCCTGAACCGCCGCGGTTTGTCCATTCAAAACTGGCGCGCATCACCCGGTTCTCCGGCTGTGCGGCGTCGCTATGCATGATATTTGCGCCGGCCTGATTGCTGAAAGCCATGGCGAACATGTAATCCGGGCGGGACGCGCCGGCAGCGCCCTCCTGTCGCACGGCCGCAAGCGCGAGGACCATGCAGGCGGCGGCGGGCGTCAACCAGGCCAATGCCCGCGCCAGTTCCGGGACGCGCCCGCGCCGGGGGAACAGCCGCCGCTCAATTTTCGCCGAGGGACGGCGCGGCGCCCATGATTTTAACTGCGTTTCCAACCAGTTCATCTCGTTCATAACCTTCTCCTTCCAGGCAGACTTTTAACTTTTGCAAACCATACCGATACCGCCCCGCGGCGGTGTTGGGTGAAATTTCCAGCATCTCCCCGACTTCCTCGAATGTGTAACCGTGCCAGATTTTCAACACGATGGCCTCGCGCTGATCCGGCGGCAGCGTGGCCAGGCAGCGCATGGCAGCCCGTTCCTGCGGCGATTCCTCCGATGAACCCTCGAACCAGCGGCGCGATTCCAGTTCCCGTGTCAGCCGCCGCCAGAGGCTGCGCCGATAATTCAGCGCGCGGTTGCGATAGCTCCGGACGCAGTAATGCTCCGGCTGCTCCGGCGGCGACGGTTTTTGCATCATCGCCAGGAACGTTTCCTGCAAGACATCCTCCGCCTCCCCGTGGCTCAGGCCGAGCGCCCGCCCGTAAAGTATCAACCCGGCCGCCTTGGCCGCATAAACCCGCTCGCACCATGTTTCATTCGATCCATCCACAATTACTAACCAATAGACACTTCACCCGCGAATTTTGTGTACTATTGTGTCAAAAAGTTGCCAAAATAGGCGCCGGCTGAAAAGCAGAATTACAACCCGTTGATGGCCAGCTACATGAATCCGAGCAGATGCCCCCCGTGCCACGTGATAAACGCCAGTCCCCAGGCCAATATGCCCATGTAAACCCACTGGAATATCGGCCATTTCCACGTGTTCGTCTCCCGCCGCACAATGGCCACGGTGCTGACGCACTGCAGGGCGAATACGTAAAAGACCATCAGCGTCACCGCCGTCAACGCGGTATAAATCGGCGTGCCGTCCGCGTGCTTTTGTTCGCGCAAGGTTTTTTGGAGATTGGCCACGCTCGATTCTGATTCGCTGTTGCCCACGTTGTAGACCGTCGCCATGGTGCTGACGAACACCTCCCGGGCCGCGAAGGAAGTGACGATGCCGATGCCCATTTTCCAGTCGAACCCCAGCGGCTTGATCACCGGTTCAATCGCCCGGCCCATGCGCCCGGCAAAACTGTAGCGCAATTTCTCGCCTTGTTCTTCGTTGTCGATGCTGGCGAGCAGGTTGGTGTCGCCCGCCGCGGCCGCGCGCCGGACCTCGAATTGCCGGTGGACTTCCGCGCTGCGCGGATAAACCGCCAGAAACCACAACAAAATGTTGATGCCGAGAATGACGGTGCCGGCGCGGGTCAAAAATAGTTTCGACCGGTCCCACATATGCCGGAGCACCACGCGCGCCAGCGGTCGTTTGTAGGGCGGCAATTCCATGATGAGCATCGGTGTCTCGCCCTTGAGCAGTGTTTTCTTGAACAGCCACGCCATCAGCAGCGCCACGATGATGCCCAGCAGATACATCGCCAGCATCGTCAGCCCCGCGAGTTTCAGGAACCCCAATATCCGAATGTCCGGGATGCACGCGCCGATGAGCAGCGTATAGACCGGCAGCCGGGCGGAGCAGCTCATCAAGGGCGCGACGAGGATCGTCACGAGGCGGTCCTTGGGGCTTTCGATGGTGCGCGTCGCCATGATGCCCGGAATCGCGCAGGCGAACGAACTGAGCATGGGAATGAAACTTTTCCCGTGCAACCCCACCTTGCTCATCAGCCGGTCCATCAAAAAAGCCGCGCGCGCCATGTAACCTGTGTCCTCCAGCAAACCAATGAACATGAACAGCAGCAAAATCTGCGGCAGAAACGCCACCACCGAACCCACACCGGCGATGACGCCATCCACCAGCAGGCTGTTCAAATCCCCGCGTGGAATAGCGTGCCCCACCATCCCTCCCACCACGTCAATCCCGTCTTGCAGCAGGCGCATCGGCAATTGCGCGAAGGTGAAGATGCTTTGAAACATCAACGCCATGACGGCAATGAAAATGAGCGTGCCCCAGACTTTGTGCGTCAGCACGCGGTCCAGTTTGTCGCTGAACGTCTCCTGTTCCTGGCGGGTCTCCGTGACGGCCTCGTTGCTGATGGCGGTTACGCTCGCGTAACGCGCCTCGATCGCGGCGCTGCGCCATTCCACGCCGGCCGCGTCCAGCCGCTTGCGCGCGGCATCCACCGCCTGCTGGATGGGCGCGGGATAATGTTCCAGGCTCGATGCCAGCGCCTTTTCGTTGCTCAAGATCAACAGCGCCTCGGCCGCGGCCTGGCGGCGGCGTTCCCGGAAATGCGCCGTCAGCAGCGCCGCGATGATCGCCGCCTCCTTCACGAACGCGACCGGCAGGATGTAAAATTGTCTGGGCGGGGCCGTGACAGTTTCGATCGTCTTGTCCGCCAGGGTGCTGATGATCTTCTGCCGCAATTCCGGCATCCCGCGCCCGCTGTTGGCCACGACCGGCAGCGCCGGCACGCCCAGCGACGCGGTGAGCTTTTCCGCGCTGATTTCGTGGCCGTTGTCCTCCGCCACGTCCACCATGTTCAGCGCAATCAGCGTGGGATAACCCAGTTCGACGACCTGAGTCGCGTAATAAAGATTGCGCTGGAGATTCGAGGCGTCCACTACGACGACCACCAGCGACGGAGCGGGCAGTTCCGCGAGGCGGTTGAGCAGGACGTCGCGGGAAATTTGTTCATCCAACGATTGCGGGCTGAGGCTGTACGTGCCGGGCAGGTCAATCACCTTGATCTCCGTCGGGGCTTGGAGCAGGCGGCCCTCCTTGCGTTCGACGGTGACGCCGGCGTAGTTGCCGACCTTGGCGCGCAGGCCCGTCAACGAGTTGAACACCGTGGTCTTGCCGCTGTTCGGATTGCCGGTGAGCACCACGTAAGGCGTCGAAGCTTTCGCGGCGGTTTTTTTGTCGTCCGGTGAAGCGGCGGAACTCATGATGCCGTCGAAAGAATTTCCCGAACAATTTCGTGCGCTAAACCCATGAATCTTCTGGCGCGCGAAATCTTCTCCCTCGCCCCCGAGGAACGAGGGGGAGAGGGCCGGCTTGTCCCGCCGAAGCCCGGCGAAGGCGGAGGAGAGGGGGAACCATCATTTCCTGGGTTCATGGGGAGACTCAGACGGAGGTGCGCACGAGGATTTGCTCGGCCTCGTTGCGTCGCAGGGTGAGATGGTAGCCGCGCACCTTGATTTCCACGGGATCGCCGAGCGGCGCGAAGCGCACCAGTTCGACCTCGGTGCCGACGAGCAAACCCATTTCCATGAGGCGCGGACGGGTGGCGGGCGGGAGCTTGATTTCGACGACGGTCGCCCGGGCGCCAAGGGGAATGGAGGTCAGCGTTTGCGCGATGTCGGCCATGTCAAGGGGCGGCTGGGCCGCGGGTGTGATCCAAACTGCCGGTGAAATCTTCGAGCTGTGCCGGCGCGGAAACGGGTGCAACAGCGATAAACTTGCTCAGAGCTTGATTTTCCTTCTCCCTCTCCAGGGGGAGAGGGGCGGGGTGAGGGCGAGCGTCCCACTGGCTCTCTTTTGGCATCGGGATATGTTCAAATTCTTGACCTGCGTTCGAAATCACACCTTCAGGCCGCTTTCAACCGGCCGGGGAGCGGTTGCACGAGGATGGCGTCGGCGAGTTCCTCGCTGATGCCCAGCCGCGCGTTGCAAATCTGGCAGATGATGTTTCCGTCGCGGCTTACGAGCTTGACGCGTTGTTCCTCGCAAAAGCCCATTTCGCGCAGTCGGTCCGTGACTTCCTTGGAAGCGGCGAGGCCCTTGATGCAGGCCACCGTGCCGGCGCGCATGCTGCTCAACGGACAGACACCGGGCTGCGCGCACGCGCCCTCGCGCACCATGTCAACGGACGCCGGTTTCTTCATTGACGGCACGGTAGGCCAATTATGGCCCGCTTGCAAGATGCAATTTGGCGGCGAACAGTGCAATAGATGGAGAAATTGGTGCCACCGCAGCGCTGTGGCGGGCACATTCGGCCAATGGGTGATTGTGACAAGACGACGCGCCGTCGGCTCGTGGAACGCGACCTGCTTTGCACGATGCAGCCATATGGCGGTTTGTTCAGACATTAACAGGAAGCACGCAAAAGGACTCCTTGGTCCGTTTTTGACGGCATTAATTTGCCGTTTCTTCATCAGTTTGGTTATCAGCGGGTTCGGTGGTTCGACGGAGGCATTTACCTTTCAGGAAGTGGCGGCATTCACTAATGCGCCCGTTGGCCCGGCCGCACCGGCCAACCCGGCCGGGGGATTGATTCAGGGCACGGATGGCAACTTCTATGGCACCAGTTTTGCCGGGGGCAACTTTGGACTCGGCACAGTTTTCCAGATGACGTCGAACGGTGTGGTGACCGTGCTGGCGTCATTCAATGGAACCAACGGCGCGAATCCGCGCGGCACCATGGTCACCGACAACGCCGGCAATTTTTATGGCGTCACCTACGGCGGCGGCATCCAAACCAACGAGGGCACCGTCTTCAAAATCTCCATGACCGGGAACCTGACGGTCCTCCATGACTTCTATGCGGACCCGGGCAAAAATCCGTACGCCGGATTGCTTCAGGGCATGGATGGAAATTTCTACGGCACCACGGAAAGTTACGGCACGGTTTTCAAAATCACGCCGTCCGGTGTGTTTTCCAACTTAAGCACGTATTTCGGTCTCAACGGCGAATCACTCAACTCGGTGCTGACGCAGGGATCCGATGGTTACCTGTACGGTGTCGCCGGACTCAAGGGCTTTTCCGCGCAGGGCGGCGTGTTCTTCAAATTATCCACGAACGGCGGCATGCCCACCGTTGTATCGCAATTTGCCGGAACCAACGGAGACAAGCCTTTTGGCGGTTTGACGCCGTGGCTGGGAAATTATATAGGAACAACCGTCTCGGGCGGTGCCTACGGCCTGGGTTCCATTTTCACAACCGGGACCGGCGTCTCGAATGCCTACATACTGCGCGATTATTTTAACGGTCTCAACGGGGCCTATTCTTACGCGCCTTTCATGGTTTCGCCGTTCATATATAATCTCGGCAGCGTGTATTTGTTTGGCGGCACTGCCACCGGCGGGCCGTCCGGTCAGGGTGTTGTTTTCAGCTATGATGTCTACAACGGCTACATCGGAAGGGTCTTCTTTAACGGTGCGAATGGTTCCGGGGTTTACGGCCAGATGGTCTGGAGCGCGGATGGCTTTGTTTACGGCACGACGCGGTTTGGCGGTCTCTACGGCCGTGGCACTGCCTTCCGAACCGATACTTTTGGACATTTCACCAGCCTGACCTCCTTCCCCCAATCTGACACGCCCCAGCCTGCTTATGGCGGCTTGATCCAGACCAGCAACGGAGATTTCTACGGAATCACCACCCAGATCGGCCCTGACGATGCCGCCGGCATTTTTCAACTGACTCCCGGCGGGGCGCTCGGCATCTTTGCCACCTTGACCAATGTCCCCGCCGCCGCGTCCGAT
>DATMLG010000284.1:0-2516 GCA_035570675.1 Verrucomicrobiia bacterium
AATGCCATAGTGATTGGCGATGACATTGGCATCATCGCCCGTGTTGGCATATCCCATCAGTGAAGTGCCCACTCCATAACCTGGAGTGCTGAATATCTTTTCAATTTCCGTCTGGTCAGTTTTAAAATCCAAACCGAAGGCAAACCCCTTGCTGGCCACAATATAATCAACGATCGACAGAGGTATCCAACCAGCAAAAACAACCTGCTTGTTGCAATGGGGCATAAGAGTATGTCTGAAAAGTCATGAATGGTAAGGAATCAAGCCAATCGGCGGAGCTGAATTCGTATCATCGCGATATAGATCCAAGCCTCGGCGCTGGCCTCGGTGGTTTCGTAATCGCGCACCAGTCGCCGCTGACGCATCAACCAGCCGAAGGTGCGCTCGACGACCCAGCGGTGTGGCAATACTTTGAATCCAGCGATGCCATCCGAACGTTTGACGACTTCGACGTCCAGTTTAGGGCGGAGCCCCTTGACCCATTGGGCGAAGGCTTCGCCGGTGTAGCCGCCATCGACCCACAGGATGCGCAACCAGGTGAACCAGCCCAGAACCCGACCCAAAAGCAGTTGGCCTCCGTCACGTTCCGTGGTGTTGGCCGGGGTCACCGCCGCGCCGAGCACCAGCCCCAAAGTATCCACCAGCAGATGGCGTTTACGGCCCTTGATCCGCTTGCCGGCGTCATATCCAACGTGACCACCGTGGCCGGCGGACTTGACGCTTTGACTGTCCAGAATGGCGGCGGTGGGCCGGCTGCGTCTGGCGTGGGTCTTTCGCACGAGAATGCGCAGGGTGTCGTTGAGCAAAGCCCATTGATGGTTGTGGACCCATTGCCGGAAGACGTGATACACGGTTTGCCACTGGGGAAAATCGGCGGGCAGATAGCGCCAGGGGCAGCCACACTTGACCAGATAGAGGATGGCATCAATGATGCGCCGCCGGTCCATGGGCGGACGTCCGCGTTTGGCGGGTTTGGGAAGCATCGGTTTAAGGTAAGCCCATTGGGCGTCGGTGAGATTAGTGTCGTAAGCAGCGATTTTCATCGCCTCACTGGCGCTACCGCGAATGAAAGCCGCAAAAACAGCCAGTCAAATCAAGTGTTTTGTTCATTTATTTGGCGGTCAAGGTTCCAAAAATACCCAAGCTTTCTTTTTCAGACACACTCTTAGGTCACAGATTCAGGGTCACAAACTTTGACCGACGTGCAACACAACTCTCGGTAGCCATGATTGGTGTTGAGTCTGACTCTGTTCCACTTGCCAAGTTTCTCAACTATCGACAAATCGAGAATAACCGGGCATCCCCCAACTCGCCCCTCAAATATCTGGTAGCCATAAGCTTCTTCAAAGATCAGAAGGCGTAGAACCAAATCATCGCTCATCGGGGCGGCTGGAAGCAAAGCCTCCATCGTCACCGTTTCCTTCTGCGCATCCTCAACTACTCGCAGCAACTTGCCATCGTGAACGTAAATGTCAGAAATGTCCATGTGCTTAAATTTGTTCTCATGTCGCAAGCCGAGTCCGCGCCGATCGTTGCCCTGACCCGGGCCAGCAAACCGGCTAGCGCCAATCCCGATCCAATAAATCGGGATTGGTTCCGGTAAATGCTTATTGCGACGATTTTGCGTTCCAGATCGCCAGCGTGTCGGGCGAACCCTGCGAGCGAACGCCATTGTCGCCCAGGATGCCATCGGTGGCCGCCACCATCCTGGCCCTCGGGAAAATCATGGTTTCACTGCGTTTGCCGTAATATTCGATGGTGATGAATTCGTCTTTGGCATCCCGCAATATCTCCACGAGATGATTGAGGTTCTTTACCCGGATGCCATTCACCGCTTTCACCACCTCGGATCGCGGACTGCCGTAGCCCTTCGCCAGCCGGTCGGGAAAAAACGGCGAAGCAACGATCACCAGCTCTTCGCCTGGAAACGCCGGCTGATCGGCCGCGCGCGTGACCAGCGGGCTGCCTGCGAGACTCAAGCCAGCCATGATCGTCGCGCCATATTTGGTCTCCAAATAGCCGTTGACATAGTCGCGCGTGGCCGCCGAAAAAACGAGCGGGCCGTAGATGAAATACGAGGGGTACTCCCCGTCCAACTCGGGAATCAAGCGCGGAAAATCTGCCTGGACGGGCAGGTTCACCCGCAGCTCCTTGCCGGCGCGCACAATGGTCAGCTGCACGCCGCCATTGGTGGCGATGTGCTGGATTTGATATTGGAAACGCACCCGCAGGTCATCGCCCAGTTTGATCATCCCCTGGTCGTCCACCGGGGTATCGCCAATTTTGGTGATGACGTCCCATTCCTTCAACGGATAGTCCGGATCATTCTTGTAGGGCTCGTGCACCACCATGCCATCAACCGACAGCGGCAGTTTCAGGAATGCGCGGAGAGCGGGATTTTCCAGGGTCTGCAAGGTATCATACATTCCCGGTTTCCGGTAAGCATGGCCATTGGCGATGCCCTGCAAAAACAGGTCGATTTCTTCGCTCGGTATGATGTAGCCGATGTTTTCCGC
>DATMLG010000285.1:0-5535 GCA_035570675.1 Verrucomicrobiia bacterium
CGCGGCGCAAGCGGACGGCGAGACGGTGAAGGACGGGCTGGAAGTGGTTGAGCGGGTGATGAAGCGGTTCCGGCCGGTGTCGCTGCCCGGGCTGCCGCGGTTCACGGGCGGGGCGGTGGGATTCATCGGTTACGAATTCATCCATGATGTGGAACATGTGGTGCCACGGCCGCCGAAGGACGAACTGGAAACGCCGGTGATGTATTTTCTGATTGCGGATGAACTGCTGATTTTCGACCGCGTGGCCCAGACGATTACGATTGTAGTGAACGCGATCGTGGAGGAGGGTGGGAACGCCGCGCAGGCCTACGAGGAGGCAGTGGGGGAAATTGAACGGCTGGTGACGTTGCTGGAGCAGCCAAGCATGCACAACTCGGTGATGATGCCGGCGGAAGTGCCGTCCGTACCCTTCCAGTCGAACATCTCGAAGGAAGTGTTCCTGGCGAACGTCAAGAAGGCGAAGGAATACATCACGTCCGGCGACATCATCCAGGTGGTCGGGTCGCAACGGTTTTCCACTCCGGTGAAGGCGTCGCCGTTGGACATTTACCGGGCAGCGCGGTCCGTCAATCCCTCGCCGTACATGTTTTTGCTGGAGCTGGAGGGGATGTCACTGGTGGGAGCATCGCCGGAACTGCATGTGCGGTGCGAGGACCGGAAGGTGGAGATCCGGCCGATTGCCGGGACGCGACCGCGGGGCAAGACGGCGGAGAAGGATTCGAAGATGGAGGAGGATTTGCTGGCGGACCCGAAGGAACGCGCGGAACACGTGATGCTGGTGGACCTGGCGCGAAATGATCTGGGACGGGTGTGCGATTTCGGAACCGTGCAGGTGCGGGACCTGATGATGGTGGAACGTTACAGCCACGTGATGCACATTGTGTCCCAGGTGGAGGGACATTTGTCCGCGGACAAGACGCCGTATGATTTGATGCGGGCGACGTTTCCGGCGGGAACATTGACCGGCGCGCCAAAGGTGCGGGCGATGCAGATCATCTCGCAACTGGAACAGACCGCGCGCGGGCCGTATGGCGGATGCGTGGGTTATTTCTCCTTCAATGGGAACCTGGATTGTTGCATCACGATCCGCACGGCATTGATCAAGAACGGCATGGCGTATGTGCAGGCGGGCGGCGGCTGGGTGAATGATTCCACGCCGGAGGCGGAGTTTGAAGAGACGGTGAACAAGGCGAAGGCGATGCTGAAGGCCGTGGCACTGGCGGAGAATTTTCCGGGGAAATAGAACGCCCTAAAAGAACGCCTTAAAGCGACTTGGGGCGGCTGGCGAGTTTGACCTTGGGAAAACGGGATTTGGTGCGGCCTTTTTCCGCGGCGGGAGGGTGAAGCGTGCGGGCCATGAATTCGGCCTGGCTGCGGTGGGCGATTTCGGTACGTTTGGTGGTGGCGCGAACGTACGAGCCATCGGCCTGGAGGATACGGGCCTTGACGTTGTCCTGCAAGGCGATCGCGAGGAGTTCGGTCATGACGCGCTCGCGGAGGTTGCCGTCCTCGATGGGGAAGACGACTTCGATGCGGCGATAAAAGTTGCGGGGCATCCAGTCCGCGCTGCCGGCAAAAATCTGCGGCGAGCAGGCGTTTTCGAAATAGAAAATGCGGCTGTGTTCCAGGAAGCGGTCCACGATGCTGCGCACGGTGATGTTCTCGCTGAGGCCCTTGACCTGTGGACGCAGGCAGCAGATGCCCCGAACGATGAGGTCAATCTTCACACCGGCGGTGGAGGCCGCATAAAGCGCCTCGATGATTTCCTGGTCCACGAGCGCGTTGACCTTGATGATGATACGCGCGGGCAGGCCCTTGCGGGCGTTGGCGGCCTCGCGCTGGATGAGGGCGAGCATGCGGTCATGGAGTTCGAACGGAGCGACGAGGAGCTTGCCCATGCCCTGAAACTGCGAAATGCCGGTGAGCAGGTTGAAGAGGTTGGTGGCGTCCTCGCCGAGACTCGAACGGCAGCTCAGGAGGCTGAGGTCAGTGTAAAGGCGGGCGGTGGTGGGGTTGTAATTGCCGGTGCCGAGGTGGACGTAGCGGCGGATGCGGTCGGGGTCACGACGCACGATGAGGCACATCTTGGCGTGGATTTTGTAGCCGACCAGGCCATAAACGACATGCACGCCAGCCTCCTCGAGCTGCCGCGCCCAGAGAATGTTGTTGGCTTCGTCGAAGCGGGCGCGCAATTCCACCACGGCGGTGACCTGCTTGCCGTTGCGCACGGCCTTCATCAGGGCGCCGACGATGCGGGTATCGCCGCCGGTGCGGTAGAGGGTTTGTTTGATGGCGAGCGCCTTGGGGTCTTCCGCGGCGGCTTCGAGCAGATTTACCACGGTTTCAAAAGTCTCATAAGGATGGTGCAGGAGAATGTCGCGCTCGCGAATGGCCGCAAACACATCCGGTCGGTCGGCCAGGACGGCCGGCGCGCGCGCAACGAATGGGGGGTCGCGGAGTTCGGGCGAGTGATCGCCCTCATAGACGGCCATGAGCCGCGTGGGATTGAGGGGGCCGTTGACGATGTACAGATCGTCCTCGGAAAGTTTGAGCGTGCCGAGCAGGGCGCGGCGCAAGTCGGCCGGGCAATCCCGCTCCACTTCGAGCCGGACGGCGTCGCCTTTGCGCCGGTTGTGGAGTTCGTTTTCGACGGCCTTGAGGAGATTGGCGGTTTCCTCCTCATCAATGTACAACTCACTGTTGCGGGTGACGCGGAAGTTCCAGGAGCCGAGGATGCGCGTGCCGGGAAAAAGGTCGGCGAGGTAATGGGCGATGAGGTTGCCGAGGAAAATGTAATCGAGGCGTCCATCCTCGCGCGGCAGCCGGACCAGGCGCGGCAGCACGCGCGGCACCTGCACGACGGCCAGATGGCGCAACACCTCGCCGCCGGCGGGCATTTCGAGGCGGACCATGATGTTGAGCGATTTGTTGAGCAGCTGCGGAAAGGGATGCGCTGGGTCGAGCGCAAGCGGCGTGAGCACCGGCCGCACCTGGGACTGGTAATATTCCTCGACCCAGGCCTGATCGGGGGGAGCGAGTTCGTCGAAGCGCAGAAAACGGATGCGATGATTGGCGAGGGCGGGCACGAGTTGTTCGTTCCAGCAGGCGTATTGCTGCTCAATCATGAGGCGGACGCGGCGGGTGACGGCGCGGAAGATTTCGGTGGGGGTCAGGCCGTCAATGCTGCGCTCGACGGCCTCGCTTTCCATCTGCTGCTTCAGGCCGGCCACGCGGACCTCGAAGAACTCATCGAGGTTCGAGCTGGTGATGCAGAAGAACTTCACGCGCTCCAGCAGGCGGTTTTCGGGGTCGAGCGCCTCGTCCAGCACGCGCTGGTTGAATTCCAGCCAGCTCAATTCACGATTGATGAAGTGAGCTGGCGGGACGGCGCTGGCGGCTTTACCCGTACTCATAAGAGGCGTAATGTTAGCAACAATCCCGTGAAACGCCAGTCACAAGTCTGTGACGCCGGGCGCTGTGGGACGTGCGACCATGGCCGAGGCGGCGGGATGCCCAAAATCAAGGAGGTGAGAGCATGAAATATGTTGTGTTCCCCGTCAGCCGGTTTATTTTTGGGGCTGACGCATGACGAAGACTTTTGCCGAATTGAACTTCCCCGGCCGCCTGATTGCGGTTGAAGGTCTGGATGGCTCGGGCAAGTCCACGCAGATTTACCTGCTGAAGCGCTGGCTGGAGCAGCAGGGTTTGAAGGTGTTTTTCAGCGAATGGAATTCCTCAGAACTGGTGAAGAACGCCACGAGCAAGGGCAAAAAACGCGAGCTGCTGACGCCCACGACCTTCAGCCTCATCCATGCCACGGATTTTGCGGACCGTTATGAGCGGCAATTGGTGCCGTTGTTGCGGGCGGGCTATCTCGTGCTGTGCGACCGCTACATCTTCACCGCCTACGCGCGCGACACCGTGCGCGGCTGCATGCCGGAATGGGTGCGGGGCATCTATGATTTCGCGGCACACCCGGATTTGACCTTCTTCTTCAAGGCACAACTGGAGGTCTCACTTCAACGCATCCTGGACGGCCGGCCGCAGTTGAAATATTTTGAGGCGGGAATGGATTTGCGGCTGTCCAGCGATCCTTACGAGAGTTTCCGCATATTCCAAGGACGTATCCTTGAGCAGTATCTCGGCATGAGCACGGAGTTTAATTTTTCCGTGATCGACGCCAACCAGCCCGTGGAGGCGCAGCAATCCGTGGTCCGCGAACTGGTGGCCGCGCGCATTGATCTGGCCTCATTTGTGGCCAGCCACCCCGGCCCCCGACCATGAAACGAACCACTGCCAAACGTAATGCAGAACCCGTCCGGCGGGCCATCACCGTGCCACGTGCGTCAAACCGCCGCTTCTACGGGCATGGCATCCCGAACGTGGATTTGAACCGGCTCGCGGGAAAATTAATTGTCGTGGAGGGGGCGGATGGTTCCGGACGTTCGACGCAGATTGCGCGGCTGCGGAACTGGCTGGAGGGTTGCGGGCATGCGACGGTGCAGGTGGGCCTGAAGCGGTCCACACTGGTGAGCGAGGAGCTGAACCAGGCGCAGAACGGAAACATTCTCAGCCGCACGACCTTGAGCCTGTTTTATGCGACGGATTTTGCCGACCAACTGGAGAACATCATCCTCCCCGCGCTCAAGGCCGGGTTCATGGTGCTGGCCGACCGTTATATTTACACGCTGATGGCGCGCGACCTCGTGCGGGGGATGGACGAGGCGTGGCTGAAGAACCTATACGGCATGGCGGTGGTGCCGGACGCGGTTTTTTACCTGAATGTCTCCCCAGAACAACTGGTGCAGCGGAATTTTGCGAAGAACCACGTCCTGGACTATTGGGAGAGCGGCATGGATCTGGGCCTCTCTCGCGACATGTTCGACAGCTTCATGAGCTACCAGGAGCTGGTGGCGCGGGAATTCCGGCGCCTGCAAACCATTTACGGGTTCAACATCGTGGACGGGAATTGTTCGCCGGAGGAAATCAACGCGGAATTGCAACGGAAGATAGAAGGCGTGCTGGCGGCGATATAGTTTCATATGACGCCGCGAATTAGCGCGGAGTTTTTTTCAACCGATTGACGTTATGGCTGAAGCAAGCAACAAGGGCGATTACGTGGTGGGCGTGGACATGGGCGGGACAAAAATCCTGGCCGGCGTGTACGACGCGTCCATGGAATGCGTCGGCCGCTTCAAGATGAGCACCAAGGCGGAGCGGGGCCCCGCAGAAGTCATCGAACGCATGGCCCGATGCGTGCACGACGCGGTGGACGAATGCGATTTGGAGCTGAAGCGCGTCAAGGCCGTGGGCGTTGGGGCCCCGGGGTCGGTGGACTCGGAAAACGGGCGGGTGATTTTCTCGGGCAATCTTGGCTGGAAGGATGTCACGCTGAAAAAGGAACTGGAAAAGCGGCTGGGCCTGCCGGTTTTTTTGCAAAATGACGCGAATCTCTGTGCGCTTGGTGTCCACGAGGTGGAACTTGAAGGCAAGCCGAAGAACATGGTGGGAATTTTTCTGGGCACAGGCATCGGC
>DATMLG010000286.1:0-3823 GCA_035570675.1 Verrucomicrobiia bacterium
CCTGATCCGGCCGGTTCACCTTGATCTTGCGGTCAATGCGCCCGGGCCGCAGGATCGCCGGGTCAATCAGGTCCGCGCGGTTCGAGGCGAGGATCACCACCACATTCTGCAACGGCTCAATCCCGTCCATCTCCGTGCAAAACATCGGCACCAGCGTGCTGAGGATGCTCTGATACCGCCCCGCGCGCCGTGTACCCAGGATGGATTCCGCCTCGTCAATGAACAGGAACGCCAGCGCGCCGTCCCGGGCGCGTTCGCGGCATTGGATGAACAAATCGCGCACCTGCCGCTCGGATTCGCCAACCCACATGTTCAAGATTTCGGGACCTTTGACATGCAGGAAAAATTCCGGATGATCCACGCCGGTGCGCTCCTTGATTTGCTGGCGTAAATTATAAGCCGTCGCCTTGCCGAGCAGGGTCTTGCCGCAACCGGGCGGGCCGTGCAACAGAAAACCTTTGGGCACATTGTGTTCAAAGCGCTTGAACAGGTCGCGGTGCAAAAACGGCAGCTCAATGGTGTCGCGAATCGCCTGCACCGCTTCTGCCTGCCCGCCAATCGCCGACCACGGGAGTTCGGTCACGGTTTCCAGTGAACGCTCGATCCGTTTGCCCATCCCGATGACTTCCAGCGCCACGCGTTGATTCACGTCCAGCCGCACTTCCATGCCGGGCTTGAGTTTTTCCTTCACCAGCAGCGCGGAACGCAACAGCACCAGCGACATCAACCCCGCCTCCTGCCCGATGCGCAACCGGCCGTCGGAAAGCAATTCATCAATCCGCACAATTGGGCCGTTCCGGTCAAAACCCAATCCCTGCACCACGGCAAAGGCCTCATTGCACAGCACGCGCTGGCCCATTTGCAGGCTCACGAGCGGAATCTTCGGGTCCACGCGGCAGACATAATCCGTCCCGCCGATGCACACATGCGCCTTGTCGTTGTCCACGGGCATCAGAAATGTCCCGACACGGAACGCGGGCGACCGAAGTTTCTCGACGATTTCGTCCAGCTTCTCCAGCGCCTGCCGGGCCTGGTCGTTCATCTCCTCGATCGCAGCGACGCGGTCGCGCAAATAAATCAAATCCATCAGCGAGGGATGCTGCGCCGGCAGTTCGGACGCAATCAAATCGACGAGCTGAAGCGCCGACAATGATTCCATCTCCTCGTGCGACAACATCCCGCCGGGCGGCTTGGCTTCGGACGGGGACGGCTCAACCTTCGGCGTGGCCCTCTTCTTTGAATCTGCCATGCCACACAGTACGCCGGTTCCGAATTTTTGCAAATTTTTCGACGACGTTTGCGCAAAAATTATTTCTGCTCATGCATCCGGGTTTTTCCGTAAGAAAAATTGAATACCAATGTGGACAGCAACGCCTCATTCAAAGTCAACTGTCGGCAATCGAGACATCCCCATTTGGAAATCACAGCCGCGAAAGCTTGGCGCGCTCAACTCTTCGCCTTCACCCGCAATCCGTATTTTTCGGGTGCATTCTCGAAAGAAAGCATCCCCCTTTCCACCGCAACACCAGAATAGGGGTCGTTGGTGATCAGCAAATTGCCGTCAAGGTCCAGATAATCCGCCTGGGCCGCCAAGTGCGCCGCAGCGCTGACGAGCACGCTTGTCTCAATCATGCAGCCGATCATGGTTTTCAACCCGACATTGCGCGCAGCGCGCAATGCTTCAAGCCCCCGGGTCACTCCGCCGGTCTTGGACAATTTGACGCACACCCCGTGAAAACCCTCCGCGCACGCCGGCGCGTCCGCCGCATCGAGATACGATTCGTCCGCAAAAATCGGCAGCAGCGAGCGCTCCTTCAACCACGCAAAGTCCCGGGGGTTCGTTGTCGCGGGCATGGGTTGTTCCACGAACTGCACATGCCCGTCCGCCGCCAGCCATTTTATCATCTCCAGCGCAAATTCCTTGGTCTTCCAGCCCTCATTGGCGTCCACCCGGACCAGTTTCTTGGGTGCGACTTCCCGTAAGGCGGCAAAATTCGCCCGGTCCTCCGGCGAACCGATTTTCAGCTTCAAAATCGGATATGCCTCCGCCGCCTGCACTTTCTGGCGGGTGACATCGGGCCGGTCAATGCCGATGCTGAACGAGGTGGCATAAAGTTTCTCCCGAAATTCGAGCCCCAGAAAATCATGCAGCGGCTTGCCGGCCTTGCGTGCCGCACCGTCGAGCAACGCCACGTTGACGGCGGCCTTGGCGGCGAACTGGCCGGGCGCCAGCTTTTCCACGTATTGCATGGACGCATCCACTTTGTCGAAGGAAAGCTGTTTCACGTCCAATTTCGCGAAAAAATCCAGGCTGCCCGCAACGTCTTCGCGGTAACGGCTCGATGGGGCGGATTCGCCCAGGCCGACCGTGCCATCCTTCTCCGTCAACTGGAGCAGCGCCACAGCAAACGTATTGACGCCACCCATGTTTCCGCCGCTGGAAATTTTCCACATGTGGGCGAGCTTCAGGTCGCATCGCCAGAATTTGATCTTCACACGCAGACCAGACCCTAAAAGCGGGCCTTAATCAATAACCATGTTTCCCGACGCGCTCTTGCAAAGGACATCAACAACGTAGATTTCCCCTGATTTGCTCGCATTCTTGCGCGTTCGATGAGAAAAGCTCCACCCTTCCGCATTACATAGTAATACTATGTATAATATTGCTTTGTATGCCGGCGGCAACCCTCCCCTTCCTGGCGCCCGTTCAACTGGCCGTGTCTTCTTCGGCTTTGGCTCTTGAGTCTCCCCTTTTCAACCAGACCATGAGGATCCCAACGTCCGAGGGCGACACTCCGGAAATGCGTGAGGCTTGGCCAAGAGTTGCCGGTCGAATCTTGCTCAGCTTCTGCCGTGCTTCGGTCCGCAAGCTGTGTACCGTGTCGTAATCAAACGTTCCGGGGATTTGCTTGTCTTCGAGCGTTTTGAACCTTGCAACTTCAATTTCCTGGCGATCAATGTACCCCGCGTATTTCACTGCGATCTCAACCTGCTGAATAACTTCCTCGCTCAGCTCGGGATTCTTTGCCGGCAAATCGCCGTAAGTGAGTTCCGGCCGACGTAGGAGTTGGGTCAGAGTTTCGGTGCCTTCCCGGGTCGTCTCCAATCGCGAAATTTCCTTTTCGATGGCCAATCGCTTGGATTGGAATTGCCGGAAGCTCCGTTCAGGAAGAAGTCCAACATCATGGCCGAGTTCGGATAGACGCAGGTCCGCGTTATCTTGGCGGAGCAAAAGGCGATATTCGGCGCGGGAGGTGAACATCCGATACGGCTCTACGGTGCCCTTGGTCACCAAGTCGTCAATCAAAACGCCGATATACGCCTTGTCACGTCGCAAAACGACAGGATCCCGGTTTTGCACCCGCCTGGCGGCATTAATTCCTGCCATAAGACCTTGGGCACCAGCTTCTTCATAGCCTGAAGTACCATTAATCTGGCCCGCAAGAAATAAATTCTTGCAGACTTTGGCTTCAAGCCAGGGATGAAGCTGAGTTGGGAAGGCGAAATCGTATTCGACGGCATAAGCGGGTCGGAGAATCTCGGCATTCTCGCAACCAATGATGGTTCGCACGAGCTCGACTTGAACTTCATAGGGCAGGCAGGTCGAGAAGCCATTAACATAGATCTCGTCCGTCGCGATGCCTTCTGGCTCGAGGAAAATCTGCTGCCGTTCCTTCTCAGGAAACTTCACGATCTTGTCCTCAATAGACGGACAATACCGTGGCCCAACGCCTTCGATGACCCCGGAATACATCGGAGACTTGTGAAGGTTCGCCCGGATGATCTGAGACGTGGCGTCGGTGGTGTAGGTGATATAACATGG
>DATMLG010000287.1:0-3789 GCA_035570675.1 Verrucomicrobiia bacterium
CAGCGACGGAGTTAATTGGGCCGTGTTGTATCAATTTGACGGCGCGGTGGCGGGTGACGGGATGTTCACCAACAGCGTGCTGTACCTGGGCATGGCTACCTGCGCGCACGCCGCCGCCGTGGATACGACCAATGTTGTGAGCGACCTGGGGGTGACCTCTCCTGAACCCGTGGCGATTGTCAGCAATCTGCCAGCCAGTGAGGTGTGGCGTTCGGGCACACCGCAAAGCCTCACGATCGCCGCCATCGGCGTGCCCATCCTTTATCAATGGCGCACCAATGGGGTGGCCATTCCCGGCGCCACCAATGCGACCTATTCCGTGGCCGCGGCCGCGGCGTCGAATGCGGGAAACTACACCGTGGTGGTTTCCAACACCCTCAACAGTGTTACCAGCTCCGTATGTGCCGTAACTTTTTCCTCGGATCTTACTCCACCTGTCATCTCGGGAGCCTACAGTTATGACGGACTCACCGTCGGCGTGGAATTCAACAAGATCATGAATTCAAGCACCGTTCAAACTGCAGCCAACTATGCTGTGACCGGCGCCGCGGTCAGTTCTGCTGTGATCAGCCCCGACGGTCAATCCGGCATTCTCACACTTGCAGCGCCCCTCTCAGGCAGTTTTACCGTCGCGGTTAACAATGTGAAGGATTTCTCGGGAAACACCATCGCCGCCAACAGCAAAGCCACGAACACAGTCTTAAATTTGACGAGCGTTGCGATTGGTGACGCGGGCGGCCAAGTATCGTCGGTCGCCTATTATGGCAACGAGATCACAAACGTTTCCGGTGGCTCGGATATCTTCAACGCCAGCGACAATTTCACCTTTGACTATTTTCAGGTTACCGGAGATTTCGATTACCGCCTCCGGGTGGTGTCGGATTCGGGCAACGGCCAGGCTTTTGCCCGCGTTGGAATCATGGCCCGCGGCGATCTTACCTCCAACCCCCAGATGATCATGCCTGCAGTAAACGAAGGCAACACCTATCAGGTGAGCATCCGGACAAACGATCTGGGTACCACCACGCTCAGCGAACCACCGAATCCGTTGCCCACGGCCAATGGCTCAAACTCCTGGGTTCGACTGCAGCGCACGGGCAACGTGTTCAACTCCTACTCCAGCAGCGACGGGGCGACTTGGGCGCTCCTCTGGACCATTGACACCACACCCAACCCCTACCCGAATCCGCTTTACCTCGGCATTGGCGTGGGCGCGCATTCCGCCTCGGCCACCACCACGGGAGTCGCCTACGACTTTGGCTCCATCGCGCCGCAACCACCTCTCATTTACCAGAATCCAACGCCACAAACGATACTGTATCAAGGTTACAATGCATCGTTGAATGTTGGGGCTGTCGGCGAGTTGCCGTTGACTTATCAATGGCAATCCAATGGAGTCAGCATCCCCAATGCCACCAATGCGACGCTGTCATTCACGAACCTGAGTCCAGCCGCGACGGCCTCGTACCGGCTGGTTGTGACCAGCCCGAATGGTTCGGTCACGAGCAGCGTCACCGCACTCTCGGTCGTCAAGCCCAACACTTCGTATGAGGCAGCCGTTCTGGCGGCCGGCCCGGTCGCCTACTGGCAGTTCAATGACACTAATAATCCAGCCACCGGCACCGCGACGGCCTTTGACGAGGTCGGCGCATTCAACGGGACTTATGGCACTCTCACCACGAATGGGATCAGCGGCGTCAATGGTCCGCTTCTCGTTCCAGACGGTTATGTTGGGTTTGGCGCGACCAACGCTGCGTTGGAAACGACCAAGAGCATCAACAATGCTTTTGTCACCGTACCGGCCCTAAATTTGGCGAACGGCACCAACCTCACCATTACAGCCTGGATCAAGCCGGCGAGCGGGGCGCAGAATGGTTTCTGCGGCGTGATCTTCTGCCGCGCTGGGAGTACCGTGGCCGGCATCGATTACAATACGGCCACGACTTTGGGTTACACCTTCAATAATCAACAAAATACCTGGAGTTGGAATTCCCTTCTGACGCCTCCAACGGGCACTTGGTCGTTTGTGGCTCTGGTAATCACCCCCGCCAGCGGCACGTTGTACGTTTTTAATACTAATGGTGAGCAGATTGCGACGAACGCCGTCGCCCAGACAACCTCGCAACCATTTGATGGCAACATGCAAATAGGCAACGATTCGGCCGGTGGCGGCGGCGGGCGCACGTTCAACGGCCTTATTGATGAAATTGCGTTGTTCGACTATTCAATGACACCGGCACAACTGAGCCGGCTCTACAACGCAGCAGTGCATGTCCAAGTCGGAATCGCAGCGTCCGGCGCCAATCTTGTGGTGTCGTGGCCGCAAGGATTGCTCCAACAGGCCACGAATGTCACCGGCCCGTGGACTACCAACGGCCTGACTTCGCCGGCCACAGTGAGTCCAACCGGGCCTCAGAAGTTTTACCGGTTGCAGTTACCGTAGGATTTCGGCCGGTGGGGCGTTGTTCTGGTCAGGCGTATGCAAAAGCAAACGACCGGGGCCTTGCGGCTCCGGTCGTTTTCGCAATTAAAAACAAGCAAAATGCAGAAATCTGAATCCAGCTACCGGGCAAATTCTGCCCGGCAACGCATCAAGAAAGCGCTTGCAGTCGCCGCAGTATCAGTCGTTTGGATTGCCGGAGGCGCACTACACGCCGCGTTGCCGGCTGGTTGGAATGATGCAGATGTTGGAAGTCCGGCAATCGCGGGGTCGGCTTTGTACTCAAACGGCGTTTGGACGGTGGCTGGCGGCGGAGCCGGCATCACAAGTGCCCGTGACCAGTTTAATTTCTTGACAAACAGCTTGAGCGGCGACGGCGCGCTCATTGCTCGGGTTGTCAGTCAAACCGGCACTGATCCCGGGGCGCAGGCGGGGATCATGATTCGGAACGACATTTCATCCAATGCGCCTGAAGTGTCGTTGCTGCTCACGCCAGGCAACGGCATCATCTTCTGTTACCGCAACATCGTGGGGGGCACCACCACGCAGTTGAGCGCCACAGGCATTTCCGCGCCGGAATGGATTCGATTGAGCCGTTCCAACAACACCTTCACGGCAGCGTACTCGACCAACGGGACGAGTTGGACCGCGCTTGGATCACCGCAAACCATTACGATGACCAATGCCGTTTTGGCGGGACTGGCCGTCTCCGCACACAACAATTTATTGATAAACAGTGGCGCCTTCACATCTCCGCTAATTGTGCCGGGCTCGCAGACGGATTTGGGAACCAACTTGATCAATCCATTTACCGGCAATCGTGCCTTTGTCTGGGAAACCACCTGGCCGCTGCCGCAGATCAATTGCGCCAGCAATGCCCTTACCCCGCGCATGGGCTGGAATTCATGGTTCACCGTGGGGGATTCCACAGGCCCTTCTCAGACGCTTATCGAGGAGGTTGCCGACGCCTTCGTCACCAACGGGCTGATCAATGTCGGCTATCAATACGTCGTGATTGATTGTTCCTGGATCGCCGGCGGGCGCGGAAGCCGCGCCGCCAATGGGAACCTCGTCGTGGACGCCACCCGGTGGCCTTCAGGCATGCAGGCTGTGGCCAATTATGTCCACTCTAAGGGGCTCCTCATGGGTGGTTATACTGACATCGGTGCGTCCGGTTACGGCAGCCCGGCGCAGATCGGCGCGTACAGCTATTACCAACAGGACGCCGACCAATTCGCGGCCTGGGGCTGGGACTTCATCAAAATTGACGATCATGGTCCGGGGGATTTCTACGCCGCCGCCTGCGCCATCGCCAACAACGACTCCGGGCGGCCGATTGCCCTGAGTCT
>DATMLG010000288.1:0-2606 GCA_035570675.1 Verrucomicrobiia bacterium
TAAATAGATGATGTGAACCTGACACGGGCCATCAAGAATATCAGACCGGCGTTGCGCTGGATGCTGTTTTTGGCAGTGGCGGCGTCGCTGCCGGGTTGCGGCCGCGAGCAAATCAGCGTCTATACCGCGCCCAAGGACGCCCCGCCAACCGCAGTGGCGCAGTCCGAGCAGCAAAACGTCCCTTCCGATGCCGCCGTCCGCCCGAAGCCGCAAGTGGGCTGGACATTGCCGCCAGGCTGGACCGAAACCGGTCCGGATGCCGTCAGTTTGCAAAGTTTCAGTGTCTCCGGATCCGACGGCCAGGTCGCGAGAATCAGCCTGACGCAGTTGGGCGATTTGTCCGGCAGAAACGCCATGCTCGTCAACATGTGGCGCCAGCAGGCGGGACTGCCGTCGCTTAGTGACGACGACGCGCTCAAGTTAATCCAGCCGGTGCAGTTTGGAACGGAGCAGGGGAGTTACTTTGAAGTACTGGGTACCAACAACGGCGAACCCTTCGAGATTCTTACTGCCTTCCTGCACCGTCCCGATGGCAGTTGGTTTTGCAAAATCTCCGGCAATCCCTCCCTCCTCGCCGCACAGAAGCCCGTCTTCATGGACTTTCTAAAATCCATCCAAATCAAGAACACAGCCGTGGCTGAGGACTCGACTCCGGCGACCACCGCAAGTCAGGATAATTCCACGAGCGCCTCCCCACCCAATTGGCGCGTTCCTAGCGATTGGCAGGCGTTGCCGGCCGGCGAGATGCAGGTCGCCCGCTTCCATGTCCCGGAACAAAATAATGCGAAAGCCGAAGTGTCCGTGAGCGTGTTTCCGACCGAAGCCGGCGGGACGCTTGCCAATGTCAACCGTTGGCGCACCAAATTTGTGGGGCTGGCGCCGGTCGGGGAAAAGGATCTCCCGCAACTGCTTTCCCCGCTGGACCCCGCCAATCCGGGCGCCGTGCTCGTGGACATGCAAAAGGACAACAAACGCCTCATCGGCGCCATCGTGCCCCGCGCCGGCAGTTATTGGTTTTACAAGCTGGTCGGCGAGACCGCCGCCGTCGCGCCCCAGAAGGAATCGTTCATCGCCTTCGCCAAATCCAATCCCTGACATGGGCAAACAACTTTTCAAGTTCTTCAGTTCGTTGCGGCTCACCGTGGTCTGCCTGGCGTTCGGGGTTGTGCTGGTGTTCCTGGGAACATTGGCGCAGGTGAATGAAGGACTTTACCAGGCACAAACCCGCTGGTTCCGCAGCTTCTTCATCTGGTGGGGACCGGCCGGCGCGGGCTGGCATCTGCCGGTTTTTCCGGGCGGTTATCTCATCGGCGGCATACTCCTGGTCAACCTCATCACGGCGCACATCCATCGCTTCCAGTTCACCTGGAAAAAATTCGGCATTCATCTCACGCATGCGGGCATCATCCTGCTGCTCGTCGGCCAGTTGGCGACGGATATGCTCTCGCGGGAATCGGAGATACGATTCAACAAGGGTGAGACGAAACAATATTCGGAAAGCGCCCGCGGGCATGAACTCGTTTTCCTGACCGATGCCCCCGACGCTGCCGACGATCAGGTCGTCGCCATTCCGCCCTCGCTGCTCAAACCGGGCGGAGAAATCCGGAGTGACAACTTGCCCTTCACAGTGCGGATTCAGAACTATTATATAAATTCCCGGCTCCGCGAGCGCGGCCCGATGGTGGACACCGGCCCGCCGCCGGCGACACAGGGCATCGGCCCGCAGGCGGTGCTCATGCCGATGCCGGAGGACAGAAGCATGGACGGGACCAACATCCCGAGCGCCGTCATCGAACTCACTGGGCCGCAGGGTTCGCTCGGCACGTGGCTGCTTTCGCCGGATATTTCCGGTGGGCAGGATTTCATGTTTGGCGGCAAGGTGTGGCGCGTCGCCCTGCGTCCGCAGCGTTATTATCTGCCCTACACCATTCAGTTGTTGAGCACGAAATTTGATGTTTATCCCGGCACGGACACTCCCAAAGATTATCAAAGCCGTGTGCGCATCGAGAATCCTCAACGGGGCGAAAATCGCGAGGTGGACATTTATATGAACAATCCGCTCCGCTACCAGGGCCTGACGTTCTATCAATTTCAGATGCCGCCCATCGCGGCCGAATCGGAGCGCTGGTCGGCGCTCGAAGTGGTCAGGAATCCCGGCTGGCTCACGCCGTATGCCGGGTGCGTCATGGTGGGCGCGGGCATGGCCTATCAATTTTTGCTGCACCTGATTGGCTTTGTCGCCAAACGGAGAAAAGTACAAGTATGAAAAAATGGCTTCCGTGGATCGTCGTCGGAGTGTTCGCCGCATGGATTGTCGGCTCGCTGCGGATGCCGCCTGACGAGGGTTTTGCCTTCAACCAGTTTGGCCGCATTCCCCTGGTGTTCGACGGCCGCACCCAGCCGTTTGATTCGCTGGCGCGCAACACGCTGCTGCAATTGCGCGCTAAACAAACCGCCAATCTTGAGCCCTGGAAACGGTGGTGGCAGAGTCCCAAGATCATTCCCGCCACCGAATGGCTGCTGGGTGTGATGACGAAGCCGGAGGTGGCCGACACCTGGCCGGTGTTCCGCATAGATAATCCTGATCTCAAGGGACTGTTGGGGCT
>DATMLG010000289.1:0-10719 GCA_035570675.1 Verrucomicrobiia bacterium
TCGGCACGATGGGAATCAGCGCGTAGGCGCCGCCGGCTGGAATGGTCATGTAACCCGGCAGTGCGGCGTAATTCACGCCATTGCTGGCAGTGCCGCCAATGGCATAGTTGACGGTGAGAGGATTGCTGGCGTCACCGTAACGGCGCACGGTGAAGAGCGCGTCCTTGGGGCCCCAATTGGTGAAGGACTGCCAGCCCGGCGGCGGCCAGTTGGTCCAGGCGGGCGTCGCGTTCGTCAGGCCCGGCCAGACATAGGAATTGGTGCCGGCGATGGCGATCGGATCGGTGGCGACGATGCTTACGACATCGGCGGGATTTGAATTTGTGCCCGCCAGGAGAATGGTGATGTTGACCGGCGCGGAAGTCTTGCTGATCAGGCCGAGGCTGCCGGTGACCACGGCGGTCAAGGCATAGGATCCGACCGGGGCGTTCGTCCAGACCAGGCAATAAACCGAGCCGGTGCGGGGCAGCAGAGGCGTCGTGGTGACGAAGTTTGCGTAGACCTGCGGCGGCCGGCGATTGGTGGAACCCAAGTCAAAACCCCTGCCCAGATCGTTGGTTCCGGCAAAGAATTCCACATTGGTCCAGCGGGTTCCTTCCGAGGCCGGCCTGACGACGAATGCGAAAATCGGAATGTCCACCGGCGCATAGAAAACCGCATGATTCGCCGGACTGGTGATTCTAATGGAGGGGCCGATAATTGGGTCATAGGGTTGCGCCAGGACGGGTCGTGCTACCGCCAAGGCAAGAAGAAAGATGACCGCTCCGAACCGTTTCGTGCTTTCTGAAAAAGATATCGCTTTCATAGGACCTCGGTGATGAAAGGAAAACTGCTTGCTCATCATCCTTTTCTCATGAGCTGGGGAAAAAGTCAAGATGAGTTGTGTTACAAAATCCGAGTGATTTTATAACCACCGGCGTTGCTGTGGGCCTCGAAAACTCCTCATGGCGCAACGACTCCGCCGTAGGTTTCCGGCCGGCGGTCGCGGTAGAACTGCCATATGTCGCGCACTTCCTGGATTTCGTCGAGGTTCATGTCGGCGATGACAACTTCGTCCTGGTCGCGGCTGCCTTCGGCGATGATCTTGCCGCGGGGACTGCAGAAATACGAAGTGCCGTAGAACTCGCCGATGTTCCAGGGTTTTTCGAAGCCGACGCGGTTGATGGCGCCGACGAAATATTGGTTGGCCACGGCGTGCGCGGGTTGTTCCAGTTTCCAAAGATATTCGCTGAGACCGGCGACGGTGGCCGAGGGGTTGAACACGATTTCCGCGCCATTCAAGCCGAGGCAGCGGGCAGGCTCCGGGTAATGGCGGTCGTAGCAAATGTAAATGCCGACCTTGCCGACGGCGGTTTCGAATACGGGATAGCCGAGGTTGCCGGGGCGGAAATAATATTTCTCCCAGAAACCGGGCTCGCAATGCGGGATGTGGCTCTTGCGATATTTGCCGAGGTATTTGCCGTCGGCGTCAATGACAGCAGCGGCATTGTAATAGACGCCGCGACCCTCGACCTCGTAGATGGGGACAATGAGGACGATACCGTGGCGTCTGGCGGTGGCGCGCATGAGCCGGATGGTCGGGCCGTCGGGAATGGGTTCGGTGAGGGCGCGCCAGCGGGGCTTTTCCTCGGCGGGAAAGTAGGGGCCATAAAACATTTCCTGCAGGCAGACGACGTGGCACTTTTTGCGCGCGGCCGACTCGATGAGCTTGAGATGTTTCTCAATCATCGCCTGCTTGATGGTCTTCAGGGGCGCGGTGCCTGAGTGCGTGACGCGCGCCTGGATCAATCCGCCCCGGACAATTCTTGGCATGTGGCCTTTCGTTAATTACCGCATTGCATTTGCGCGGGCATCTCTTATGTTTTGCCGCGATATAATGGCGCCGTTCACCCTGCATTTGCCGGGCCAAAAAAGCAATTCTCGAAATATGCCCACGAGCGCAAAGCCGGACGCCCCGGCCGCCGGCATGGCCGAACTTCAACCCGCCTACACGCCGCAACAGGCCGTTGTGGAGGCGCAACGCTGCCTGTTCTGCTTTGACGCGCCATGCATCCAGGCATGTCCGACAGGGATTGATGTGCCTTCGTTCATCCGCAAGATCGCAAATGGAAATCCCACCGCCGCAGCACGCACGATTCTGAGCGCGAACATCCTGGGCGCCAGTTGCGCGCGAGTCTGCCCGACGGAGGTGCTGTGCGAAGGCGCGTGCGTGGTGCTCAGCTTGGAAGGTGACCCGGTCAAAATTGGCCGGTTGCAACGGCATGCCACGGACCATGTTTTTGGGCGGGAGATTTCTGTGCTCGCCAAACCCGCCGCCAGTTCAGGCAAACGGGTTGCCATCATCGGCGGCGGGCCGGCGGGGCTTGGTTGCGCGGCGGAGTTGGCGCAATTGGGGCATCGGGCGGTAGTATTCGAGAAAAGGCCGCGCGCGGGCGGGCTGAACACGCATGGCGTGGCTGTTTACAAAATGAGGCCGGAAACGGGGCTGGCCGAGGTGGAGCTGGTGAAAAGCCTAGGCGTGGAGTTTCGGTGCGGTGTGGAAATCGGGCGCGATGTTTCCATCGCGCAACTGGAGAAGGATTTTGACGCGATATTCATCGGCATGGGTTTCGGCGGCGGGCTGCGGCTGGACGTTCCGGGCGCGGATTTGCCGGAAGTGGTCACGGCGCTGGATTTCATTGAACAGATTCATACGCGTCCTGCAGCGGAGGTGGCGTTGGGCAAACGCGTCGCGGTGATTGGCGGCGGGAATACGGCAATTGACGCGGTAACGCAAGCGCGTCGGCTGGGCGCGCCATCTGCCACAGTGATTTATCATCGGGGCGAGAGCGAGCTGCCGGCATACCATTTTGAGTATGAACTGGCGAAGGGCGACGGCGCGCAATTTATTTTTAATGCGGCGGTGCTGGAAATTCTCGCGGAGGACGGGCGCGTGTCCGCCCTGCGACTGGCCCGCACGCAAGTCAATGCTGCCGGCGCGGTGGAAACGGTTCCGGGCACGGAATGGGTTGAGCCGTTTGACATGGTCATCGAGGCGATTGGCCAGGAAAAACAAACGGAAGCGTTGCGGCAGCTTTTTCCGAAACTCGAATTTGACGAGAAAGGCGCGATTCAATGTGACGCAGTAACTGGACAAACGAATTTGCCGCGGGTGTTCGCGGGCGGTGATTGCGCGAATGGCGGCCATGAGGTGGTGCATGCTGTTGCGGATGGCAAGCGCGCGGCGCGGGGAATTCACGCGATGATTACAGGAGTGACGGTGACAGGCCCGATGCAGCCATCACGGCTGGGCGTTCCAGAGCCGCAGTTGCCGCGCGCCAAGGAGAAAGTCGCGCATGGCTGATTTGTCCATCAATTTTGCGGGCATCAAATCGCCGAACCCGTTCTGGGTGGCGTCGGGGCCGCCGTCGAACACGGCGCGACAGGCGCATCGGGCGTTTGAAGCGGGCTGGGGCGGATTGGTGTGGAAAACCATCGGCGAGGCCATCGTCAACACTTCGTCGCGGTATTCGTCGCTGGATTTGAACGGCGTGCGCATGGCGGGTTTCAACAACATCGAGCTCATCAGCGACCGTTCGCCCGAGGCGAATTTTCGCGAGCTGGCGGAGGTCAAGCAGCGGTGGCCGGACCGGGCGGTGATAGCGTCGCTCATGGTGGACACGCGCGAACGTTGGCATGAATTTGTAAAGCGCTCGGCGGACGCCGGGGCGGACGGCATCGAACTGAATTTTGGCTGTCCGCACGGGATGTGCGAGCGCGGCATGGGGTCGGTGGTCGGTCAGCAACCGGCGGTGGCGGAGGAGATTGTGCGCTGGGTGATGGAGGCGGCGAAGCTGCCCGTGATTGTGAAGCTGACGCCGAACATCACGGACATCACGCAGGCGGCGCGCGCGGCAAAGCGCGGCGGGGCCAATGCGATTTCGCTCATCAATACGCTGAACAGCATCACGCAGGTGAATCTGCAGACGCTCGTGCCGGAGCCGAACGTGGGCGGACGCAGCAGCCACGGGGGTTACGCGGGGCCGGCGGTGAAACCTATTGCGCTGAACATGGTGCATGAATGCGCGTCGGCCACGGACATTGGCCTGCCGATTTCAGGCATCGGCGGGATTGCGAGCTGGCGCGACGCGGCGGAGTTCATGGCGCTGGGCGCGGGTTCAGTCCAGGTCTGCACGGCGATCATGCATTACGGTTTTCGCATCGTGGAGGACATGATTGACGGCTTGAATGATTATCTCGATGCGAAGGGGATGGCAAAAGTGGGGCAACTCACGGGCGCAGCGATGGCGAACGTGCAGCCATGGGAATCGCTGGACCTGAATTACCAGCGCGTTGCGCGCATCAACTACGACACGTGCATCGGGTGCAACTTGTGTTACATCGCCTGTGAAGACGGCGCGCATCAAAGCATTGACTTGGTGGATCCGGCGGGATTTGGATTGGGCCCGGGGCGTGTCCCCGGCAAGCCCATTCCTAAAATTCGGGAGGAAGATTGCGTGGGGTGCAATTTATGTTCGCTCGTGTGTCCGGTGAGTGAGTGCATCACGATGGTGGACGCCAACCCCGGCGCGCCGAAGTTGAGCTGGGATGAGTATCAGGCACGGTTGAGCCGGGGCGAGGTGAAGCCAATTCCGGCGAAGCCGTGACGCTCCGTCCGGATTGGCAATGGGAACGAATTAGAAATTACGGCACCCGGCGAGGCGGCACATACGCGATTTCGGAAATTGACCGCGCAACGACTCCGTCGAGTCAATTCGATTCAGTGGAAAATATTACCAACAAAAAAAGTAGATGCGTTGAACGCAAAGTGACATAAAATACAGTCCCAAAGGCTGTCCGATTTTTCCCGCAAATAGCACTGAACAATCGTGAGCATACTCAAGTCAAACGCCGCCAAATAAGACTGGCGGTATTGTCCCCAATGAGCGTGGGCAGTCCATGCCAGGATTAAGGCGATGCTGACCTTCATCGAATAAGTACTGCGAAAGGCTTTGTAGATAAACCCACGATTGATTGCTTCTTCACACAGCGGCGCAAGCAATAATGGCGGAACGAGGTATAAATATCTTTCGTGGTCGGCAGTCTTTATGAATGCATTGAAATCGAAATTTGAAACACCTTTTCCCCAACCATGCATTATCGCAAAATGGCCGAAAAACCTTATTATTAAAGCCATGACCACGCCATACCAAACATAATCGCTTGGTTTCCGGTCAAGTCCAAGCCCTTTCCAGAATGAGGCCAGTGTTTCGGTTCGGGCAAAATAAGCTGCCGTCAATAATCCAATGGCATAATACAAAACCGCCATCAAAAAACGCCCTAATCCGCTGTGTTCTCGCCACGAGTAAAATCCATAAATGTGCCAATCAATTGCGGAAAATACCAAGGTAGACACGAATTGAAAAACCAGAAGCATTCCTAGGCATTTCCAAGCATCGCGCGCAGACCATTGGTAATCGGGATAAGTCAGATTAGTCGTTTCATGCTCAAGATGCCCATTGGTGACCAGGGGGATTTGGGCCAGATTCTCCGAATGGGGCTGCTCCAATGGGGTCTGGTCTATCGCACAGACAGTCGCATCGTCGGGATATTCGGCACCGCAGTAAGAACATTCCTTCATTAAAATTTTTGCGCTCTCAGGTTTTCATCTAACTTCTGCCGTGCTCAAATTGTGGGGCTACCCGCGACCAACTCAGAGGAGGCCGCCTGTGTGCAAGCTGCTTCCGCATTAGAATTCTCCGTCAATTACCATATTGACTCTGGCGATTTGGTCAATCGGAAAGAAAGATTTTTTGGATGGAGACCAAGGAAACGCTCTCCCTCACCCAAACCCTCTCCCCACGGAGAGGGCTTTAACGATTTCAGCGGTGGTTGAAGGGCCATGCGTGCCGTTCGCCATGCAGAAAAATGGAGGGTCTGGGTCATTACAAAAAAAGTTTTTTAGAGGCCTAAAAAAGCCAATTTTAGTGTGTCGCGAAACCCGCATGGATATTGGGTGAAATGGGGGTGTTTCAAAAAAAGCCGTTTTTTGGAAAAGCTGTCAAGCGTACCGTGCGTTACCTCTTTTCAGAAGATTTCTGCGAGAATGAGGAGATGATAAATGAAAAAGTGAAAATAGGCTCGGGGCTCGGGGCGTCAGGCTCGGGGGCGGATGAAGACGGGAAGCGCGAGGGTCCTTCCGGACTGGCAACAGGCACGAGGGCTGATGCGGAGGGCGGAGTGGGGAAAAAGGCACGGCGGGCGAGAAGTGACACGGCGGTGCGGCGGTTGACGCCGGAGCAACAGGCCAAGGTGGACGGCTGGCTATTTGAAGAGCGGCTTTCCCATGCCGAGGTGTCGGAACGATGCTTGAGCGAGCTGAGGATCCGCCTGACCAAGAGCGGGGTGGGTCGTTATTGCCGCCAAGAGCAAGGCGTCCGGGCCAAACGAAAAATGTCGGTCGGCAGCGGTTATGTGGCGCTGCTGGAAGGGATGAACGAGGCGGCGTTGAAGGCGCTGGAACGCGTGGAAATCGGAAACGACCCCAAGACCCTGGCGGAGTATGCGCGGGTGCTGGTGGCGGCGCGACAGGAGGCCAACCACGCGCTGCGGGCGACGACAACACGGGAGAAGTTTGAGTTTGACGCGGCGACGGCGTGTTTGGTGCATCAGGTGAGGGTGCAGAGCATCGTGGAGGATGAAGCGCTGGATGACGGGCAGCGCATTCTGAAAATCCGGGAGGAATTGTTTGGGCCGGATTTGCCGGAGTGAGGCAGGCGGAGCCTGCACCCAATATCAAAAAAGAGGGAAGGATTGAACAGCCAAGAAACCAAGGAACCAAGACGAATGGCCACGAAAGAACACAGAGAACACAAAAGAGGAAGAAAATTAACCGCGAATGAACGCGAAATGCGCGAATATGGGAGGAAAGCCGAAATTGAACAGAAGCAAACGGAGAGACCGAAGTCGGAGAAGAGCGGAGCAATGCTCCGCGCTCCAATTCGCATCACCGCGAAATACGCGGGTCGGGATGGAGGAGCGACTCGGGTAAACCCGCGTAAACTCGGATAAACCCGCCTATCGATGATTGAAGATTTTCCAGTCAGGGAAAAGGAGCCGGTGGTTCTGAAACGGGTCAAGCTGAAGCCGAGGGCCTGCGGGCCGGCGGCGAGGGATATGGTCCCGGGTTATTGGGGTCGGTGTCGGGGAAAGGTGGAACTGGAATTACAGAGGCTTCGGAATCGGGGCCGGGAAGGCTCCGCCCAGCGGGTGCGGATTGCGCTGCGACCGTATCAGGATGAGGTATTCAAAGACCGGAGCTCGGGCATTCTCATTTTGCATTGGTCGCGGCAGATTGGGAAGTCGTTCACCTTGGCGGCGTGGGCGGTTGACCGATTGTTGTCGCGGCCCGGCCGTTTAGTGACGGTGTTGTCCAATTCGCGGGAGAACGGCGCGGAGTTTGTGGCCAAATGCGCCGAGGTCTGTCATTTGAACGGCACGGAGTATGAATCGGTGGATAAATCGCAGGGGGTGCGGTTCCAGAACATGCGGATGGAGGTGCGCATCAGGGCGAACGGGAAGGTGGGACGCATCAAGGTGCTGGCGGCGAATCCAAGGACGGCAAGGGGGTTCTCGGGTGATTTGATATTGGACGAATTTGCGTTTCATGAGGACAGCGCGGCGATCTGGGAGGCGGCGGAGCCGATTCTGGCCAGTAATCCGGACTTTCTTTGCCGCATGGCGTCCACGGGGAATGGGCGGCATAATTTGTTTTACCGCATGACATGCGGTCAGGCGCGGGGCGCGGGGTGTGAGGCTGACAGGGAAGAAGGAGATGACAACCGCGAATTCACGCAAATAAACGCGAAGGCCGGAGCCGGCCCTGCCGGTTCGCGTCCAATAGCGGTTGCGACTCCGCTCCGAAAATCGGTGTCAGTTCCCTCGGATTCAAGGTTTCGCGCATTACGAGAACTCAGGCGCATGGGATGGGTGTGAAGATTTATGATTCGAACACACGGGAGGCAATTACGCCGGAGCAGGCACGAGCACAGGCGTTGGACAAACGGGCGTATGACCAGAATTACGAATGCGCGTTTGCAGATGAGAATTTGACGCTCCTTTCTCATGAACTCATTACGACGGCGGAACGGGACGATGCGGGATTCATTTGCGAGCAAGATTGGTCGCAGGAATGTCTCCGCTCACTGCTAACCGCTCACGGCTCACTGTATGTCGGGTTTGATGTGGGGCGGAAGGTGGATTTATCGGTGATTACGGTGATGGAGGATTTGAACGGCTTGAAGTTGGTGCGCGGGATTTTGCGGATTCAAAACATGCGATTGCCGGAGCAGCAGGAACGGTTGGGCGAAATCTGCCGGCTGCCACGGTTTCGTCGGGCGGCGATTGACATGACGGGGCTGGGGTTGGGTTTGTTTGAATATGCGCAGGAAAAGTTTGGGTCGTCGCGGATTCACGGGATTAATTTCAGCACGACGGTTCCGGCGACGCGGGCAGTGGCATTGGAGGGTCGGAAGCGCGAGACCGTGCGGGTGACGGAGGCGATGGCGATGGAGTTGTTGCAGGTGTATGAGGACCGGCGGATTCAGCATCCGGCGGATGCGCGGTTGCGGGATGATTTGCGGAAGCCGGAGAAGATTACGACGCCCGGCGGCCGGGTGAGCATCGCGGCGACGCGGGATGAAGCGGGACATGCGGATCATTTCTGGAGTTTCGCGCTGGCGATTGAGGCGGGGGCGAGCGCACCAGGGCCGTTTGCGTATCGGGCGGTGGAACGGCTGCAAAGGGGGGTCTTGGTGTGAGAGGTTTAACGCAAAGGCGCAAGGGCGCAGAGAACAACTAGAAATAATCTTCCTCATTCCGGTTGTGCGTAATCGTATTAAAAGGGTGTTAATAAAATTTCTGATCTGGGGGCCTTGACTGGGCGGATTTGGGTACGATAAAATGTAGTCAATCTAACAATCAGGCAGAAACATCGAAAGGTTGGTCTTATGAAAGCGATGCGTTCGTTCTGGGGGTTGGCCAGGGTTTCAATTGGCATTGGTTCGGTGATGTTTTCCGGAACCAAAATTTTCGCGCAGACTGTCATCTCCAATTCACCGATTCCAATCGTCACGATCCGGGCCACGGACCCGCTGGCGTCGTGGTCGGGAAATACCGGGACGTTCACGGTGTCTCGCTCGGGCAATCAGTTGCCCACGCTGAACGTGTTTTACAACATCAGGGGCACGGCGACGAACGGGGTGGATTACCAAACGATCAGCAGTTTCATACAACTGCCGAGCGGAGTGGCGTCCAGCAATATCGTCATCCAGCCGATCAACCTGGGCCAGACCAATACCAAGACGGTGGATTTGGAACTGGGGCCGTCGCCGTTGCTGACGCCGGGCATTCCCATCAATTACCGGATTGGGGTGCCCAGCAATGCCATAGTGTATATTACGCCGCCGGGAGTGACGGACATCCCGCCGGTGGTGAATATTACATCGCCGACGAACGGCTCCGCTTATACTGCGCCTGCGGATGTAGGGCTGATTGCCGTAGGCAGCGACCAGGACGGGTTTGTCACGAGTGTGGAATTCTTTGCCGGCACGAACAGCATCGGCGTCACGACGAACTGGGTGGTGGTGGACCCGCCGTATCCGCCGGGTAATTTTGTGCCGGGGTCGAGGGCATTTTTCTTCAATTGGACCAACGTGCCCTCCGGCATGTATGCCGTCACGGCGAAGGCGACCGACAACGGCGGTGAATCGAGCGTTTCGCCTCCCGTTGAGATTACGGTGGGGCCGATCACGAAGACGAACATTCCGCCGGTGGTGCGAATCACCAGCCCGCAAAACAACGCGATTTTCCGGGGCCCGCTGACGCTGCCGATTTTTGCGTATGCGCATGACCCGGACGGCACCATCGCGACGGTTGAATTTTTTGACGGCACAAACGATCTCGGGCCGGGCCATTCCATTGGACCGACGCCCATTGCTTTGCCGCTTGCCAGTGGCGCCACGGCTTATTCAACGCCGGTAAGCCCGGGGCCGATTCCGATTCCGCCCATCCCGATCATTCCGCCGACGAATCGTTTTGTTTTCGTGTGGAGCAACGCGCCCATCGGCCTTCATGTGCTGACGGCGGTGGCCACGGACAATGGCGGTGCATCCACGACCTCCGACCCGGTAAACATCGCAATCTTGCCGGGGCTGCCACCGCCTACGAACCGGCCGGCGATTGTGAACATTGTGGCAACGGACCCAATTGCGATTGACGGCACGAATTGCTGGCCGTGGCTGGGTCTGGCGAATGCGCCGACGTGGAGCAATTGGACGGCAGCCACACCCCTTTGGCGCGTGTTCACCAACTGGTTCCCCAAGGACGCGGTGTTCACGGTCCACCGTTGGGGTGATCTCAGCGACGATTTGACGGTCGCATATGGCATTGGGGGCACGGCCTCGAACGGCGTGGACTATGTCGCATTGCCGGGCGTGGTGACCATTCCAGCCGGCGAAATCAGCGCACGGATCACGATAGTGCCTTTGGACAAAGTGCCGCCGGAAGCCATAAAAACGGTCGTTCTCTCGCTGACGCCGGACACAAACTTGCCGCCAGATTATGTGCTGGGGATTCCGAGGAGAGCGGCGGCGATCATCCTCGACGGACCGCCCTGGCCGGTGACCGCCGTGCTGCCGGACAAGTGTTTTCACATGCAAACGAGCGGGCCCGACGGCGCGT
>DATMLG010000290.1:0-4056 GCA_035570675.1 Verrucomicrobiia bacterium
ACAGGTATATTCCACGTCGAGGTAAAAAGTTCCTGGCTCGACTGTGCGAAATTCCCAGGTTGCCGAACTTTCCGCGCCTGACCAGTTGCCTAAACACTCGGCGTGTTTCCAGTCACCGAATTTTTCCATCCAATCCACTCCGTTATTTGTGCAGCCGGATAGTTGGGCCTCGCCTGTTTTGAGTTCGTTGCGGAAGCCATTGAGAACATAATGTTCGCGGCTCGCTTCCGGCGCCCCGGCCAGATCGACCGTTACGACCGGAATGAGGACATCGGGACGTTGCGCCGGCAAGGTTATTTCAACTGCGTCCGCAGATGATTTGATCGGCAGTTTCCTTCCGCTTTCCAGCCGGGCGCTTTTGATTTTTGTCTTCAGCCCGGGCACAATCAGCCGTCCATCCGACGGCCAGTCAAAAACATGGAGAAACAAAGTGTCGCCATGCGCTGTACATTCTCCCCATGCGAGCGGGCCAAACGGAGTTGGATCAGCGCCTTCGATAGCACTTTCATGAGCGTGAACCCAGCGTCCTACCTCACGAAGAATACGTGCCGACTGTTCAGGAATGCGCCCTGTGCCGTCAGGACCGATATTCAGCATATAAGTCCCTCCGCGACTGACCACGCTCACGAGGCGTTCCGCGATTTCACGCGGACTTTTCCAATCATGATCATACCAGGCGTAGCCCCAGGTGTCGTTAATTGTGTCCGGCGTCTCCCACAGGCCGGGCCGCGGCAAAGGCGGTATTTCCTGGTCGCCGAGCGTGTCATAGTCGCCCAAACCGTTCCCGATGCGGCTGTTCACCAGGCACTGTGGTTGAAATTTATGAACCAGATCCACCAGCATCTTTGACTCATCTGGCGTAATTGGTCCGGGTGTATCAAACCAGATGCCGGCCAGGGGGCCATAGTTCTGGAGCAATTCCTTGATTTGCGGAACCGCCTTGGTGTTCAGGTAATGCTCAAAATCACGGCCATCAGCAGGCCAGTCCCAAGTATTGCCCACCGCGTCGCGCTCGTGCCAGTCTGTCGTTTGTGAATAGTAGAATCCGAGCCGCACATCCTCCGCACGGCATGCCTCGGAAAGCTCCTTCAGGGGATCGCGCTTGAAGGGCGTCGCATCCACTATGTTGTATGGTGATGCCGCTGATTTGAACATGGCGAAACCCTCGTGATGTTTGGCGGTAATCATGATGTGGGTCATACCGGCATCCTTCGCGAGTTGCACCCACTCACGGGCATTAAAGTTGGTTGGGTCGAACTGTGCCGCCGTTTGTTCATACTCGGACACAGGAATCCTGGCGCGGTTCATCAGCCATTCCGAGATGCCGTAATAGGTTTGCCCGTTCCATCGGCCACCCAACTGGGAGTAAAGGCCCCAATGAATGAACATGGCAAAGCGTGAGTTTTTCAGCCAAACGCCACGTACCAGATTTGTTCCTGTATCACTGGCACCCCACATATCAGCAGAAGTACCGTTTGTCACATGGTTAATATTGTCGGCCGATGCGACGGCCAAAAAAGAGAGCAGGGCGGAGGAGCATAAGGAAATCCTCAGCAGGTTGTGTAATTTCATAAGCTCAATTTTTGCTGATCGGTTCAATGAGCAGTTGCCTGTGCATCACGGACGCACCAGGCGGTAAAAGACCGTTGGCTGCGTCGAGATGATGTTGACGGTGTAAGGCGGCGTGGCTCCCGTAACATTGAACCAATTTGTGCTCAAACCAACGCTAAGACTGTTGGTTTGCGCCTGCAGTTGCCACAGCTGATTGGCAGGCCAATTCAAAACCAACTGGCCAGCGTTGACCGATCCAGTGATGATGCTGTTTGCTGCTGACGCCAGGTTGGCAGCCAGCAGGCTGATGTCAGTTTGGGCCAAGGCTTGATTATAAATCCGGACGTCGTCTATGGTGCCATTTAAAAACTGAGTTGGCGTACTTCCCGGCAGGGCAGCGATTCTTATGGCACCAACGCCGCTGCCATCTTGAGCAGTTCCTGCGGTCACGAGCTGTCCATCCACATAGAGCTTGCGGGTGCCGTCCGTACCATCCTGCACCCCCACTATCAAGTGCCATTGGCCAATGTTCGCCACGGTTGGGCTTACGACATTGGTGGTACCGCCAAAGACCCATTGATTTGCCGCAGTAATTCCCAACCCATACCACGCCCCGGCAGCGCTATCCTTTGCTAAAATGGTGGTTGCTGTGTTCGGCAGATTGTTCAGTTTTACCCACGCCGAAATCGTAAAGCTTTGGGCGCTGGTAAATTGCATGTCAGACACATCGGGAACATCCACATACTGACTGACGCCATTAAAGGCCAGAGCGGCGATGCCTTGTATTCCGGGAACGTATGCCGGCCCATTCACGGCGGTGCCGTTGGCGGTGCCTGCTGTGTCGTTGGCATTATCATCAAACGGCCATTCGTGAATGGGTGACGGCTTGCTGAAGACCCAGGGCATGCCGCTGACCTTTACGCGGACGGCCATCCAGGCATTGGGCGAACCGGGTGCACTCACCGAGAAGGAGTTTAAGCCGTTGTTGGCTGTGAGCGTTGAACTACTGACCGATAGAGTTGTCACGAAATTCCAATTCGGGTCATACACGCTGGCAGTGCTCCCGCCGTTATAGACTACATAATCATTGTAAGGAATTGTGCCGCTGATGCTGACACTGTTGCCGTTGAGCGTCAGAGTGGGATTGACCAGACCGACCGTCTGATTCTCCTGCATCGTCGTGATGGAACTCACCTTAATATTGGGACTAACCCCGGACGGCACATACCCCAGGAACAAAGAAAAATTGCCCACGGACGAATAGTTGAACGTTCCGATTTGGCCCGTGTTGATCCAACTGTAACCAGTCGCACTAGACCGATACATTTCCACCTCGCCGTTGGGGATTTCAACGGTTTCGGTCCCCGTAAAATTCACCGTCACCACATAATAACGGCCTCCAATATTCAATACCAAGTCGGAGCCGCTGCCGTCACCAGTCAACGTAATCGCAATCCCGCGTGCCTGACTCATGTTGATCGGCCCCAAGTTCCAATTGTAGGGAGCCGTAGTGGTGAAGGTATGCGAACTCGGCAGTAGCGAAACATTATTGGGATTGGTGGCCGTCATGCTCGGCAACACGAGCATTTCGATCTGTGGCGTTTGCGCGGTATAGGGATTAGTCAACGAACTCAAGGTGCCGCCCACTTGCATGAACTGGTGGGGAGAGATAGGACCCGATTCGGTCATAAGCTGCCAAGGTGTATCCACTCCATTACGTAACATCGCTTGCTCGGGGGTCAGCAGCCATTCACCGTTCGTTTGCGATGGGACATAGAACGCCGGTCCGAAAGATCTCAACGTAGTTTGTTCATTTGTCGTCAGGTAAGGTGCCAGTGACTGCCAGAGGTTGAGATTAGCCACCACCTCACTCCACCATCCCTGGTTGGTGATCGTATCAACCGTCGTCCCCACATGATAACCGCCGATGGCCATATTTGCACAATACGAAGCCTGCAGTCCAAAACAGAACTGGTCCTCATCCAGGTGCGTCGCCATCAGGGACGGGTCCCAGGTCCGGACCTGGGCCGCCGGCGCGGCTTCGGAGCTTTCCACATCAAATCCCGTTCCGCCATCATGTTGCTGCACCGAATCAAAATTGTATTCGAACTGTCCCCACGGGGCGGACCCGAAAGAGGAGTTCGCGTGCACCGGATGATCCAACGCCTCATAGAGAGCCTGTGAAAATCGCCGGGGCCCCCAGTTGCCAAGGTCCTGTTGTTGCTCTAACGCATCGTAGTCAGCCTCAGCAATGTTTTCTTCATTCATCAACGTCGCATAACGCACCGCCAGGTTCGTTAAGACGTCCGAACGGCTGTCAGGAATGAAGCCAGTGCCGCCGGAAGACACGATGAAATCCACATGACTGCCGGCCGCGTGATTCTCTCCCCACAGGCCGCCAAACTGGCTCACCCCGGACCGGTTAACGCTGGACACCAACCAATTCGTCGGATTGACCTCCGTCACCGAAGCAAACATCAGGTCGTTGCTGATGTTCATGATAGG